>JANPGD010000081.1:0-27728 GCA_031423845.1 Hyphomicrobiales bacterium
AATTCATGCGCGTCTATCACTTTATCAATTCCAAGTATGGTTTGGAAAATATCAGACGCAAGCGATTGAAAATTTCGCTGCTACATGACTTAAATGATCCGTTCGAGCTTTTTGCTCTTGAACTATCTGATCAAAAGATACGCACTGCGTTTCTAAATATTAAGGACAAACTTCATATAAATCGAGGCGTTTTATGTTTTTCTGAGAATTGGTCAAATCCAGTGATGTGGAGCCACTATGCAGACAAACACTATGGCCTTTGTTTAGAATTTGAAGTTTCTCCAGACCTATTGGCAAAAATTGAATACAGCCCGAGTCGACTAAAGAGCCAATTGAATGATCTGTTAAGCGGCAATGCAGAACAGAAAGAATCAGTTATGACCCGCATATTGTCTACAAAATTCTTACATTGGAAATATGAAGCTGAATGGCGCATTTTTGCTGGTTTTGACACGCCCGATAAAAAAGGAAACTATTTCATCAATTTTTCAGAGCAACTCAAATTAGTTGGAGTCATTGTCGGCCCAAGATCTAAAGTATCGCGGGATGATTTGCTTAGAGCGTTCAAATTTGCCAAAATGAATCCTACTCCTACAACATTTAAATCTCGAATTGCCTTCAAAAGCTTTCGTGTAGTTAAGCAAAGGGTAGAAAGCCTTTGGATTTAGCCATGCCTCAACCCATCTGCATTGAAACCTCTGCCCCGCTCACTCCTCATCCTTCTCCGCTTGCGGGGAAGGTGGCGCGCCTTTTGGGGCGTGTCGGATGGGGTGGTGGCAGTGGATGCAATATCTAATACCGAGCTCCCCACCCGTCACGTCTTCGCCGCGATCTTCCGGCTGCTTCGCAGCGTTCGCAAGGGCTCACCCCTCCCCGCTTCGCGAAAAGGGATAAGAGGAGATATAGAGTTAACGGAATTGCAATCTCGGGGGCGCACACTCTTCTCATATCTGTGAGGTGTGTGATGCGTGATCTCCCTGAACTTGGTGCTGATTTTATGGTGTCTTGCCCAGACACTGGCGTTGCGAACTCTCCGGTTCATCAAATCCGGGCGCGCGGTAATCTTCCTTTGGTGTTGCAAGACGATATGGTGATTGAGCTTAAGCGCAGCGAGCTTTTGGAAAATTGGCGCGAAACCTGTGGGCTAGCGCGCAAGCGGTTGGATCATCTGGTGATCGAAGCGGCTGAGCGCATTCATGTGGCGTTGAATGATGATGAGTTTATTGATGCGCCCAGCTTGGCCAGTGACACGGCGGCGTTCTTTTTGTTAGCGCTTCGTCAAAAGGGTGTGAAGTTTCCAGGCAATATGGCGGCCTGCGCGCTGCGCTATTACCATGATGATGCCGATGTTGAAGCGGGCCACGTGGTGATTAACTAGTGTCGGGTGAGACGCTCGTCACCGCTGCTGAGTATGGCCAGTCGCTGAGAGGGCTGGGCTTCAACTTGATTGTTAAGGACGTTGCCCGAAGTATTACCCTCGCAACTCAAGTTCTTGAAGCTACAGTTTATTTTTGCACACCTGCTTTTGCAGCGATGAAACGGAACGGGGCAGATTTTATGTTTCACGCCGATGAAACTTATCATGCCAATCCTTTGTCGGGCAGTTTGAGTGAGGCGCGTGGTGTGGGCGTGGAATTGCGGGTTTATGGCTTAGATCCCGACTTGGCAGAGAAGCGGGCGCGGGCTGGCGGCTGGACCATTTTAGGTGGCAGCTTGGATAAACCGCATGGTTTGCGCGAATGCATGATTGTCGATGATGACGGGTTTGTGTGGATTCCCTCCGTTCACCTTAAATCATAAAGCCTGTGTTCAAGCTCTTGTCTTTTCAATAATTACTGAATAATTGAACTATGGAAACAAAGCATTTGGCTGAGATATTTGGCTCTTTGGGCCAGGTGACTCGTTTAGAAATATTAAAATTATTGGCTCCGCTTTCTCGAAATGAGCTGGCCACAGGTATGGCGGCTGGCAAGGTTGCCGAGATTTTGGGTGTGAGCTCTCCCACCTTATCGTTTCATCTCAAAGATATGACTTTGCGAAATATTCTCATCCAAAAGCGCATGGGGCGTGAGGTTCATTATATTGTCAACACCGCATTGCTGTTGCAGGCCATTGAAGGGTTGGTTGTTCAGCTCGAAAAATAGAATGTGCATTCTATTTTCTGGTATCAATGATTTATTTGTTCCATTCATATTGAAACTCGTGTAGAGTGGCTACATCTGTTAAATCCAGTCATCCCTTATTTTTTAGATGGAGTTTCAAATGGTCAAGGAAATCGGTCACTTTATTGGCGGCAAGCATGTGAAAGGCACGTCGGGCCGATTTGCTGATGTTTACAACCCCAACACTGGCGAAGTGCAGGCTAAGGTCGCACTGGCATCGACGGCTGAACTTCGTGCTGCTGTTGAAAACGCCAAAGCAGCGCAGCCCGCATGGGCCGCCAAGAACCCACAGTTCCGCGCCCGCGTGATGATGAAGTTCGTGGAGCTTGCCAATAAGCACCGCGAAGAATTGGCCACGCTCATTTCCATCGAACACGGCAAGACAGTGCCTGATGCTTTGGGCGATTTGCAGCGCGGTGTTGAAGTGGCGGAATTTGCCTGCGGTGTTCCGCATTTGGTGAAGGGTGAATTCACAGATGGGGCTGGCCCTGGCATTGATATGTATTCGATGCGTCAGGCGCTGGGTGTTGTGGCTGGTATTACGCCCTTCAACTTTCCTGCCATGATCCCGTTGTGGAAATGCGCACCTGCCATTGCCGTGGGCAACGCCTTTATTATGAAGCCGTCGGAGCGTGATCCATCTTGCCCGCTTCGCATTGCGGAACTGTTCTTGGAAGCAGGCCTGCCACCCGGCATTCTCAATGTGGTGAATGGCGATAAAGAATCAGTCGATGCGATTTTGAATGATCCAGACATTAAAGCCGTTGGTTTCGTGGGTTCCACTGCTATTGCGCAATATGTTTATGCTGGCGCCACAGCAACTGGCAAACGTGCGCAGTGCTTTGGCGGTGCCAAGAACCACATGGTGATTATGCCGGATGCGAATTTGGACCAAGCCGTTGATGCGCTGATCGGTGCTGGTTATGGTTCGGCTGGTGAACGCTGCATGGCGATTTCCGTTGCTGTGCCAGTGGGAGAAGCGACTGCCGATGCTTTGATGGCTAAGCTTATTCCCCGCGTTGAAAAGCTGAAAGTAGGGCTGTCCACGGACCGTGAAGCGGATTACGGCCCCTTGGTGACTAAGATGGCTTTGGACCGGGTGAAGGGTTACATTGATATTGGTGTTAAAGAAGGTGCAACCCTTGCTGTGGACGGTCGCGGCTTCAAAATGCAAGGCTATGAAAATGGCTATTTCCTCGGCGGCACGTTGTTTGACAATGTGACCAAGGATATGCGGATTTATAAGGAAGAAATCTTTGGACCGGTGCTGGGGGTGCTGCGTGCCAAAACTTATGAAGAAGCATTAGGCCTGTGCAATGACCACGAATATGGCAATGGCGTTGCGATTTATACCCGTGATGGCGATGCCGCGCGCGATTTTGCAGCAAAGGTCCAAGTGGGCATGATCGGCATTAACGTGCCCATTCCCGTGCCATTGGCTTACCACACCTTTGGCGGTTGGAAATCTTCAAGCTTTGGCGATCTCAATCAGCATGGACCAGACTCAATTCGCTTTTATACCAAAACCAAAACAGTGACATCGCGCTGGCCTTCTGGCACTAAAGAAGGAGCGCAATTCTCGATCCCTACAATGAGGTAGTTTACATGACCGCACTCAATTTGCCAAATGGCTATTATGATCTTCCGCCCGGCAAATTGGCGAATGTGGTGACGTGCTTGGAAATGATGAATAACCCGTTGGTGGGGCCGCAAGCCTTGCCTGCGGGTTTTTCTTTGCGGCGATTTGGGCCTGGCGATTTAGATTTATTCCGCGACTTGTTTCGTAAAGTTGGTGAAGATCTGATGTGGTTTTCACGGGCGATAATGTCTGATGAAAAACTTGCAGCCATACTTGGCCATACCGATGTTGAATCTTACGCTTTGTATAAAGTTGATACAGCCATTGGCATTTTAGAACTCGATTTTCGTGAGATGCCCCATTGTGAGTTGGCATTTTTTGGGTTGGTGCCAGACGCTGTTGGCTTAGGGGCAGGGCGGTCACTTATGAACATGGCCATCGCTAAGGCGTGGGCCAAACCGATCAATCGCCTCTGGGTTCACACTTGTAATTTTGATCATCCCAATGCGCTGCGGTTTTATCAGCGCTCGGGCTTCAAGCCCTACAAACTGATGGTTGAAGTGCATGACGATGCGCGGCTGCAAGGCAAAATGCCAAAATCGGCCAGCCCCCACGTGGCGCTGATAGAATAGCGCCAATTTCGTTCTAAGCTTATTAAGACTTGCTCTTCTATGCTGCGTGCTCAACTTAGTGAGTGCACATGTTTAGCATCCTTACCAATGTCGGACCTGCCCTGCCTTTTACCATGATTCTTTTGGCCCTGTTGGGCCTGAGGGCTCGGGTCACTCCGCGTACCAGCGTGTGGATAAAAACAACGCCCGCTAAGCTTTGGGCCTTGGTCGATCTCTATGACGGCAAGAGCGAAAACTGGGGCAACGTGGTGATCGATCACGAATTGGTCGATGACAAAACTCAGGCATTCCGCAAAACTTTTACAATTACACAGTCAAATGGGATTGTTCGAAGTTCACAAGCCTATTTCGATGTAGTCGATCGTCAGCCTGAAAAATCCCTCACTCTCAAACGCGGACAGATGGAAGGCAAGCCTGAGAACAATGAGCTTCTCAAAATCACCCATGAACTGACGCCAGAAAAAGATGGAACGCGGCTGCGCACCGCTTATTATTGGGGCTCGCGCCCGCTTATTGCGCAATTGCTGGCGCGCGCCGATTTGTGGAGTGGTGCGTTTAGGTTGAAAGGCTTGGCCGAAACCGGCAAGCCCGACGATAAGCCTTATGTCTTGATTTCAGCAGCAGTTGCCTTGGTAACTGGACTGTTAAGCGTGGGCGGTTTTGGAATCATCCTCGGACTCGACAAAGCTATCTTTATTGTTCTCGCGCTTTTCATTCACGAGTTTGGTCATTTGCTGGCTTACCGTCTCATTGGTCAACCTTGGGGTCGTATGGTGTTTCTGCCGTTTCTCGGCGCAATTGCCGTGCCGCGATTGCCTTTTGAAAGTCAGGGGCAGGCGGTGTTTGCCGCATTGATGGGGCCTGGGTTTTCAATCCTGCTGGCGGTGCTTTGTGCTGTTCCGTGGTTTTTGGATGGGCAGATTCACCCCTATATGATTTTCTTGGGGTTGATTACGGCTATGCTCAACCTCTTTAATCTTCTCCCGGCTGAACCTTTGGATGGTGGCGTTGCTTTGCGGTCTGTGCTCGCCCGGGTCATTGGCAAATATGCTAATTATGGATTGATGGCAATTGGCGCGATCATTGTTGTCGTTGGCTTTGCGACGGAACAAATTGCTATCGTAATTTTTGGCGGGCTTGCAGTTCTGGCAAATCTAAAAGTACGAAAAATTGATGCGGGTCAAATGCCGCTCACAAGCCTACAACTTTGCATTTTCGCTTTTGGTTACGTGGCTATCGCATCTGGCCATTTGACCATGTTGCGGTTTTTCATTAATCAGTTTTTTGGACTGCAGGGTTAGACCTGCCACAAGAAACTGAATTGGCATGTCATCCACACTTTTGAAGAATAGCGCCGTGACTCTCGATGCTGCCCAATGCGTGGTTCTGGATCATTTCCAAAACTTGAGTGATGGGTTAAACGGGCAAAGGCCAAGTTTGCTTGGCAAGCTGTTTCGCAAAAAATTAGCACACCCGCGTGGCCTCTATATTTGGGGCGAAGTCGGGCGTGGCAAAACCATGTTGATGGATTTATTTTTTGCCTCGGTGAAGACTCACAAAAAACGCCGTCAACACTTTCATGCCTTCATGCAAGATATTCATGCCAAACGCGCTACGATCAAATCTGATGATGTGATTTCTGCGATTGCCGATGATATAGCAAAGCAAGCAAGATTGCTTTGCTTGGATGAAATGCAGATCAGCGATATTGCCGATGCGATGATTATAGGGCGCTTGTTTGAGGCGTTGCAGGCGCGGGGAGTTTGTTTTGTCACCACGTCCAATCTGCCACCGGATGGGCTTTACCGTGATGGCCTAAACCGCCAATTGTTTTTGCCATTTATCGCCAAACTGAATGTGGATCTAGATGTGTTGCACTTGGGTGATGGTCGTGATTATCGCTTGGGCCGCATCGCAAGCAAGCGCACTTATATCACGCCGCTGGGCGTTGCAGCTGATGCTGAAATGATCAACCTTTGGCAAGAATTGACCGACGGTGCCGAAGGGCAGGTCCAGAATTTAGAATTTCTTGGCCGCACGTTGCATGTGCCTTATGCTGCGCATGGGTGCGCGTGGTTTAGTTTTGCGGAACTTTGTGAGGCGTCCTTGGCGGCCCCAGATTATTTAGCCATTGCCAAGAGTTATAAGACAATATTTGTGAAGCATATTCCTGTTTTGATGGCCACCCAGCGCAATGAAGCCAAGCGGTTTATTCTGATGATTGACACGTTTTATGATGCGGAAACACGGCTGGTGGTCTCTGCAGCGGCCGTGCCCGAAGCCTTATGTCCGGTAGGCCCGCACCGCACTGAATTTTTACGAACGGCCTCACGGCTGCAAGAGATGCAATCGACCAGCTGGTGGAAAACGACGTAAAATGATGTACGCACGTCATCAATCTTTTCTTGATGCTGCGGCGCAACAGGTCTAGGAAGACCGAAATTTCGAGACAAAACACGAGGGGTCTACACAATGGCACGGAAGAAAATTGCTTTGATTGGCGGCGGTATGATCGGAGGCACCTTGGCTCACCTTGCTGCACTCAAAGAACTCGGTGACATTGTAATCTTTGATATTGCTGAAGGCTTGCCACAAGGCAAAGCCCTCGATCTCAGCCAGTCAGGTGGCGTTGAAGGCTTTGACGCAAAACTTTCTGGTGCCAATTCTTATGAAGCCATTGCCGGTGCTGATGTGTGCATCGTCACCGCAGGTGTGCCCCGCAAACCCGGCATGAGCCGTGATGATTTGGTGGGTATCAACCTCAAAGTGATGAAGTCGGTGGGTGAAGGCCTCAAGGCTCACGCCCCAAATGCATTTGTGATCTGCATCACCAATCCGCTCGATGTGATGGTATGGGCTTTGCAAAAATTCTCTGGACTGCCAACTCACATGTTGATCGGCATGGCTGGCGTTTTGGACTCAGCCCGCTTCCAGCATTTCCTCGCGGAAGAATTTAAAGTTTCCGTGAAAGATGTAAATGCCTTTGTGATGGGCGGCCATGGTGACACCATGGTGCCGCTCACGCGTTATTCGACAGTGGCTGGCATTCCAGTTCCTGACTTAGTGAAGATGGGCTGGAGCACCCAAGAAAAAATCGACCAGATCGTGCAGCGCACCCGTGATGGCGGCGCTGAAATTGTGGGCTTGCTCAAAACCGGTTCGGCTTATTATGCCCCAGCCTCATCAGCCATTGCCATGGCTGAAAGCTATCTCAAAGATTTCAAGCGCGTGTTGCCCTGTGCGGCTCATCTCACGGGTCAATATGGCGTGAGCGGTACTTATGTGGGCGTGCCGATTGTGATTGGTGAAAAAGGTGTGGAGCGCATTGTTGAAGTGCAGCTCAACCCGCACGAAAAAGCCGGCTTCCAAAAATCAGTCGATGCTGTGCATGGTTTGATGGCAGCTGCAAAAACTCTGGCACCAGAACTGGCCTGATGCTTCGAGGCATTGCAAGCGCAATGCACCTCAGCATGAGGAATATAAATTAACCCTCATCCTGAGGTGCCGCAAAGCGGCCTCGAAGGATAAGGCAAAAGGCGAGGGACGACATGAACATTCACGAATATCAAGCCAAGGAACTGTTGCGCAAATTCGGCGTGATCACCGGCAAAGGCACTGCGGCCTTCACAGTTGATGAAGCGGTGAAAGCCGCCGAAGCGCAACCCGGCCCGGTGTGGGTGGTGAAAGCGCAAATCCATGCTGGTGGGCGCGGGCTTGGTGGCGGTGTGAAAGTTGTAAAATCCATCGCCGATGTGAAAACCGAAGCCACCCGCATTCTGGGCATGACTTTGGTGACACCGCAAACTGGTCCTGAGGGCAAACTGGTGCAACGCCTTTACATCGAAGAGGGCACCGCAATCGCGCGTGAACTTTATTTGTCGATGTTGGTGGACCGTGAAACCTCGAATGTGGCTTTCATTGCGTCCACTGAAGGCGGCATGAGCATTGAAGATGTGGCGCATAACACGCCGGAAAAAATCATCACCATTCATGTTGATCCCGCAGCAGGCTATCAACCTTACATTGGTCGCCGTATCGCTAACGCGTTGAAGCTCGAAGGTGACCTCGGCAAGCAATGCGGCAAGATGATGGGCCAACTTTATAAGGCCTTCATTGAAACTGATATGAGCTTGCTCGAAATTAATCCACTGGTAGTGAGCAAAGACAATCAATTGATTTGCCTTGATGCCAAAGTGAACTTCGATTCCAATTCACTGATGCGCCATCCTGATATTGTGGTACTCCGCGATTTGACCGAAGAAGACCCCAAAGAAATCGAAGCATCAAAATATGATCTCTCTTATGTGGCCTTGGATGGTTCCATTGGCTGCATGGTGAATGGCGCTGGATTAGCAATGGCCACCATGGACATTATTAAACTTTATGGTGCCGAACCAGCCAACTTCCTCGATGTGGGTGGTGGTGCAACCAAAGAAAAAGTAACCGCAGCTTTTAAGATCATCACCGCTGATCCCCGCGTCAAAGGCATATTGGTCAACATTTTCGGCGGCATTATGAAATGCGATGTGATTGCCGAAGGTGTGGTGGCTGCCGTGCGGGATGTGGGGCTGAAGGTTCCGCTGGTGGTGCGTTTGGAAGGCACCAATGTGGAATTGGGCAAAAAGATTATCATCGACTCAGGGCTGAATGTCCTCCCCGCCGACGATTTGAACGATGCTGCGCAAAAAATTGTTAAAGCTGTAAAGGACGCCGCATAATGTCCATCCTCGTCAACAAAAACACTAAAGTCATCTGCCAAGGCTTCACCGGTGAGGCGGGCACGTTCCATTCGGAACAGGCCATTAAATACGGCACCAAAATGGTGGGTGGCGTTACGCCTGGCAAAGGCGGCACTTCGCATTTGGGCGTTCCAGTTTTCAACACCGTGATGGAGGCGCGTGAAACCACAGGGGCTGATGCTTCCGTAATTTACGTGCCGCCTCCGTTTGCAGCTGATGCGATTCTGGAAGCCATTGATGCTGAAATTCCTTTAATCATCGCAATCACCGAAGGCATTCCAGTTTTGGACATGGTGAAGGTGAAACGGGCCCTCTCTGGTTCCAAATCGCGCCTCATAGGGCCAAACTGCCCGGGCGTTCTCACCCCCGATGAATGCAAGATTGGCATTATGCCCGGCAATATTTTCAAAAAAGGAACTGTGGGCATTGTCTCGCGCTCTGGCACTTTAACCTATGAAGCCGTGTTCCAAACCACCCGCGCAGGCCTTGGCCAAACCACGGCGGTGGGCATTGGTGGAGACCCGGTGAAGGGCACTGAATTTATCGACATGCTGGAAATGTTTCTCGCTGATCCTGAAACTCAATCCATCATTATGATTGGTGAAATTGGTGGTTCAGCCGAAGAAGATGCCGCTGAATTCATCCGCACCAACAAAATTAAAAAACCTATGGCAGGCTTTATTGCTGGCCGCACTGCCCCTCCGGGCCGGCGCATGGGCCATGCGGGTGCCATTATCTCCGGCGGCAAGGGCGATGCAGGCTCCAAAGTGGAAGCCATGAAGCGCGCTGGCATTTTTGTTTCCGATTCGCCTGCACTTTTGGGTGAAACTTTGTTGAAGGCATTGCAGAAGTAATTTTTTAGTCTTATTTAGAAACTAGAACTTCCAATTGGTAACACGGGCGATTGTGCCCACCGGCAGGACAGCGATTGCGCTGTAAGCCGGACGGAACTGATGGACGGCACGATGAATAAACCAGACCCGCACGCGGCATTTGAAAACTCGTATGCACTTTTAGAAGAAAATGGCCCGTCATGGGCACGGCCCGATTGGCCTCCAAAACCCGCCGATGAAATCACCGCAGCCCTCGATGGCAACTGGGCGGCTTATGAAAAAACCCTTGCGCCCAAAATTGAAGCCCGTGCCAAAGCGGCAGCAGTTGTAGCCGCACCCGCTGCGGCGCCTGCTGTTTCAGCCGAGGAAGTACGCAAAGCCACGCTTGATTCAGTCCGAGCGTTAATGATGATCCGTGCTTACCGGATGCGTGGGCATTTGGCGGCTGATCTTGATCCGCTCAATCTCAAAGGTCCGTTGCAACACCCTGAACTTGATCCGGCATCTTATGGCTTCTTGGATGCAGATCTTGATCGTTCGATATTTCTCGACAACGTGCTTGGATTAGAAAAAGCTACGATCCGCCAGATTGTTGATATTCTGAAACGTACTTACTGTGGCACGTTGGGTGTGGAGTTTATGCACATCACCGATCCGGAACAAAAATCGTGGATCCAACAACGCATCGAAGGGCCGGATAAAGAAATCACATTCTCGCCCGAAGGCAAGAAAGCGATTTTGAATAAGCTCATTGAGTCGGAAGGCTTCGAGACTTTTCTCAACGTGAAATATACTGGCACCAAGCGCTTCGGTTTGGATGGTGGCGAGAGCATGATTCCCGCCCTCGAACAAATCATCAAGCGTGGCGGCCAGCTGGGTGTGACTGATATTGTTTTCGGCATGGCGCATCGCGGGCGACTGAATGTGCTCGCCAATGTGATGGCAAAACCCTTTTCTGCGATCTTCCATGAATTCCAAGGCGGCTCTTCCACGCCAGATGATGTGGAAGGATCGGGTGACGTAAAATATCATTTGGGTTCATCGTCAGACCGCGTGTTCGATGGCAATACGGTGCATCTTTCACTCACGGCAAATCCATCGCATTTGGAAATTGTGGATCCTGTGGTTTTGGGGAAAGCGCGCGCCAAGCAAGATCAAAAAGGTGATAAAGAACGCACTAGCGTTATGCCGCTTCTCATTCATGGAGACGCTGCCTTTGCGGGCCAAGGCGTGATTGCTGAATGCTTTGGGCTTTCTGGGTTGAAGGGGCACAGGTCAGGCGGCTCGATTCATTTCATCGTCAACAATCAAATTGGCTTTACCACGTCGCCGCTATGGGCGCGTTCGTCGCCTTATCCATCTGATGTTGCCAAGATGATCGAAGCGCCAATTTTTCATGCCAATGGCGATGATCCGGAATCTGTGGTGTTTGCTGCCAAAGTGGCCACTGAATTCCGTCAAAAATTTAAGAAACCCGTGGTGATTGATATGTTCTGTTATCGTCGCTTTGGCCATAATGAAACCGATGAACCGAGTTTCACCCAGCCACTCATGTATAAAAAAATTGCCGCTCATAAAAATGTAGTTGCGCTTTATGGCGCGCGGTTGATTGCTGACGGCACTATTACAGAAGCAGAATTTGATGAGATGAAAGCGGCCTATCGCAAGAATCTTGACGACGCGCTTTCGGTAGCCACAGAATATAAAGCCAATAAAGCCGATTGGTTGGATGGGCGTTGGGCTGGCCTGAAAGCCGCCGCCGACCAAGATGATGCAAGACGCGGACAGACCGGTGTTGCCATAGAAAAGCTGCGCGAGATTGGCCTTAAACTCACCAAGCTTCCGAAATCTTTCAAGCCCCATAAAACCATGACGCGGGTTCTCGATGCGCGGCGCAAAACTATTGAAGACGGTGCGGGCATTGATTGGGCGACGGCCGAAAGCTTGGCTTATGGTACGCTTTTAACCGAAGGCATCAAGATCAGACTGTCAGGTCAAGACGTGCAGCGCGGCACCTTCTCGCAACGGCATGCGGTGATTGTCGATCAGGAAACTGAAAAGCGTTACACGCCGCTCAATCATTTGGTGAAAGATCAGACTACCAAAATGGAAGTCATCAACTCGATGCTTTCAGAAGAGGCAGTGCTCGGTTTTGAGTATGGCTATTCACTGGCGGAACCCAATGCACTCGTGTTGTGGGAAGCGCAATTTGGTGATTTTGCCAATGGCGCGCAGGTGATTTTCGATCAGTTTATTTCATCAGCGGAGCGTAAGTGGCTTCGCATGTCGGGCCTCGTGTGCCTGCTGCCGCATGGATATGAAGGCCAAGGGCCGGAGCATTCATCGGCTAAGCTGGAGCGTTTTCTGCAGCTTTGTGCTGAAGATAATATGCAAGTTGCCAATTGCACCACGCCTTCAAATTATTTCCATATTCTGCGTCGGCAAATGAAGCGCGATATTCGCAAACCCCTCATCATTATGACGCCTAAATCATTGTTGCGGCACAAGCGCTGCGTTTCAACTTTGGATGAGATGGGCGAGACTTCCTCGTTCCACCGCATTTTGTGGGATGATGCCGAGTTTCTGAAAAGCGAAAAAATTAAACTCGTCAAAGATGATAAAATCCGCCGTGTGATTTTGTGCACCGGCAAGGTCTATTATGATCTTTATGAAGAGCGTGAAAAACGCGAACTCAATGATATTTACATCATGCGCGTGGAACAGCTTTATCCTTGGCCACATAAGGTGCTGGCGCAGGAATTGGCGCGTTTTCCAAAAGCTGAATTTATCTGGTGCCAAGAAGAGCCGCTCAACATGGGGGCTTGGTCTTTTGCGCAGGCCAATTTAGAGCGTGTGCTTGATTTCATCAAAGTGAAAAATCCACGCCCACGTTATGTCGGTCGTCCAGCATCTGCCTCCACCGCCACAGGCTTGATGAGCCGCCACTTGAAAGAACTCAAAGCCTTCCTCGATGAAGCGATGGCATAAGGAATTAAGAACATGAGCAAAGATATTCGCGTGCCAACTTTGGGTGAATCTGTCACTGAAGCCACCATTGCAAAGTGGTTCAAAAATGAAGGTGACTTTGTGAAGGTGGATGAGCCTTTGGTGGAGCTTGAAACTGACAAGGTGACAGTTGAAGTACCGGCCCCCGCATCGGGCAAGCTTGAGAAAATTAATGCACTCTCTGGGACCACTGTAAATATTGGTGCATTGCTGGGCTCGATTGCAGAAGGTGCAGCGGGTGCAGAAGCGCCGAAAGTTGCTGCCCCTGTTGCGGCGACTCCGGCGCCAGCTAAGGTGGCTGAAATTCCGCCGTCACCAGCGGTACGCAAGGCTGTGGTTGAAAACAATTTGAACCTTGCTGAAATTCCGGGCAGCGGCAAAGATGGTCGCATTACCAAAGGTGATGTTATTGCCACTTTGGAAAGACCTGCGGCTCCTGCTCCCGCTGCTACTCCATCGGCACCGCGCGTGTCTGGTGGCCCAGAAGAGCGTGTGAAAATGTCTCGCCTGCGCCAAACTATTGCACGGCGTTTGAAGGAAGCACAGAACACCGCAGCCATGCTCACGACGTTCAACGAAGTAGACATGACGAATGTGATGGCATTACGCAATCAATACAAAGATGTGTTTGAGAAAAAGCATGGTGTGAAATTAGGCTTTATGAGCTTCTTCGTGAAAGCTGCGGTGCAAGCTTTGAAAGACATTCCTGCGGTGAATGCAGAGATCGACGGCGAAGATATGGTTTATAAGAATTACTATCATGTGGGCGTTGCCGTTGGCACGGATAAGGGCCTTGTCGTTCCGGTGTTGCGTGACGCTGATATGTTGTCGTTCTCAGGCATCGAAAAAACAATCGCCGCTTATGGCAAGAAGGCGCGTGATGGTCAGTTGCAAATTGCTGATATGCAAGGTGGCACATTTACAATTTCCAATGGCGGCATTTATGGTTCGTTGATGAGCACCCCGATTTTGAATGCGCCGCAATCTGGCATTCTGGGGATGCATAAAATTCAAGAACGCCCTATTGCGATGAATGGCCAAGTGGTGATCCGACCGATGATGTATCTGGCGCTCAGTTATGATCATCGCATCGTCGATGGCAAAGAAGCTGTGACATTCTTGGTGCGTATGAAAGAAACACTGGAAGACCCAAGCCGCGCTTTGTTGGATTTGTAACAGCGCGCACTCGCGAGGATCCAATGTCAAAAGCTCATGTTGTAAATGAATCCTCATTGCCACTTGAAGGCTGGGATGATCCGGCGCGTGGAACGTGTTTGTGGCGGACGATGATCTCAGCCGATGTGGCACCGACTGATACTCTTTCAACAGGCATTGCATATTTTGCGCCAGGAGAAACATTGGCGCCTCACCGCCATAGCCATGCAGAAGTTTACTTCGTGCTTGAGGGTGAATTAGAAGTGACCATCGATGGCATTAAGCACTGCGTCACGCCAAACACTTCTATTTTCGTTCCCAGCAATGCCGAGCATGGAACACTCAATGCCAGCTCAAAACCAGCTCGCATTTTTTATTGTTTTGCAGCCGATCGCTTTAGCGATGTCAAATACCAGTTCACGTTTACAACAACGCCAGAGTCCAAACCCAACTAGAGGATTTATTACACCATGACCTACGACGTCACCATTATAGGCACGGGTCCCGGCGGATATGTTAGCGCAATTCGGGCGGCACAATTGGGTTTGAAAGTGGCTGTAATTGAAAAGCGCGCCACCCATGGCGGCACCTGCTTGAATGTTGGCTGCATTCCCTCCAAAGCGATGCTCCACGCATCCGAACTTTTTGCTGAGAGCCAGCACAGCTTTGCCAAGATGGGCATTGTTTCAGTCTCGCATATTGATTTCCCCAAGATGCAAGCTTTCAAACAGGAAGCTATTGATGGCAACACCAAGGGCATTGATTTTCTGTTGAAGAAAAACAAAGTCGATGTGATCCGTGGTCACGGGAAAATTTTGGGCTCTGGCAAAGTCGACGTCGCTGGGCAAATTGTTGAGAGCAAAAACATCATCATTGCCACAGGTTCTGATGTGGCCCGCCTCAAAGGCGTTGAAATTGATGAGCAGCGCATTGTGTCGTCCACGGGTGCGCTTGAGCTCAAAGAAGTCCCAAAGACTCTCACCATCATTGGTGCAGGAGTCATAGGCCTTGAACTTGGCTCGGTCTATGCGCGGCTCGGTTCTAAAGTGACGGTGATTGAATATTTCGATCGCATTTTGCCGGGTATGGATTTGGATGCTGCAAAAGCCTTGCAACGCATTCTCGAAAAGCAAGGGATGACATTTAAGCTCTCGAGCAAAGTGACTGGCTCTAAGGCAAGTGATGCCAATGTGAGTTTCACTGTTGAACCTGCTGCGGGTGGTGCTGCTGAATCAATGACTGCTGACGTTTTGCTCGTCGCGATTGGCCGCACGCCCTACACTGACGGGTTGGGCTGCGACGAAGCTGGCATTACGCGTGACGCCAAAGGCCGCATTGAGGTGGGCGACCATTACAACACCTCGCTCACTAATGTTTACGCAATCGGCGATGTGATCAAAGGCCCTATGCTCGCGCATAAAGCCGAAGACGAAGGCGTTGCCCTCGCCGAACTTCTCGTAGGCCAAGCAGGCCATGTGAATTATGGTGTGATTCCTGGTGTAGTTTACACCTCTCCTGAGGTTGCCTCGGTTGGAAAAACCGAAGACGAATTAAAAGCCTCAGGCATTGCCTACAAAGCCGGAAAATTTCTGTTCATCGCCAATGGCCGCGCCAAAGCTAATCAAACTACCGATGGCTTTGTTAAAATTCTGGCAGACGCCAAGACTGATAAAGTTCTGGGTTGCCACATCGTCGGTGCCCAAGCCGGAGAGATTATTCACGAGGTTGCGGTGTTGATGGAATTTGGGGGATCAGCGGAAGACTTGGCACGCACGTGTCACGCCCACCCCACATTATCGGAAGCCGTGAAAGAAGCTGCAATGGCTGTGGCGGGACGCGCTATACACAGCTAAATTAACCATCTGTAAATAACGCCCCGACTTTTAGGCATTGTTTTAAATAGTTCGCAACCTTTAACCGCTAATTGTCGATCAAAGGAATTTGCCCGTGACAAACGCCAAAAAAGATATTGATATTCTGATCCTCGACGATGATGTGGATCTGCTCACCAGCGTTGCCGAGTTGCTGGCCGATTGCGGTTACCGCGTGAAGGGTTTTGCTGATCCTGAAAGCGCCGTTGAATTTGCGGTTGATCAAACCTTTGCCATGGGTCTGTTTGATTTCCGTTTGGGCAGTGTTAAAAATGGTTTGGATGTTGTTGAAACCTTGCAGATTATGGGTTCAAAAGCAGCCTACGTGATGGTTACGGCGGATGTGGAACGCTCCACGCAGATTCGCGCAGCCAACCTCAAAGTGTTTGAATTCATGCGCAAGCCCGTGCAACCGCAAGAGCTGCTGGACACTGTGACCCGCGCCATGGAACACATGAATCAATTGGCGGCCTAATACAGATTAATGTGCAGCGGCGACAGCTGTGTCTTGGCGATTGGCTTTCTCTCGTATGATGAACACCATAAGGCCTGCCACAACAGCCGTTGCAAAAGCCAGCCACCACATTTCAGTGTAACGCGCGAACACGTCAAACAGATAGCCGCCAAAGAACGCGCCAACGGCTCCGCCCAACGCGTGGCCGCCTGAGATTAATCCCATCGCTAGTCCCATGATTTTTAGACCCAGATGCGATGCCGCCATGCTGGCTGTGGGTGGAATGGTCGAATAATCAAAGATGCCGTAAATGACGGCGAACAGGAACATCATTTCATAGCTGGTGCCCACATTCATAAGAACGATAAATGACACAGAGCGCATGAGATAAATTGTGCCGAGCAAAAGCGGGCGGCTCATGCGATCCGTCAAATATCCAGATGCAAACATGCCGCAAAAATTAAGTGCCGCCGTGAGCGCGTAAATGCCGGAAGCCGGCACAGGTGGAAAACCACAGAAAGCAGCATAGGGCAGGAAGTGCGTTTCAATCGCCCCCGTCGTGGTGACACCGCAAATGAAAAAACTCCAAAACAAAATATGGAATGTGGAATTGGTGAGTAGAAACTTGAGACGTGTTGCCAAGGGTTCGTCAGATGTCGTTTCTTTCTTCTGGGCGGCTTCTTCAGCGGTTGGTTTCAACATCACCCAAATCACCACGGCCATAACGGCACAGGTGAGAGAGACAGCCAGCATGGCCCAGCGCCATGAGAAATAGCCCAAACTCAAAGTGAGCAGCGGCACGGTGATGAACTGACCCGCAGTGGCCCCGGAATTGGCAATGCCAGTGGCAAGACCACGATTTTCTTTAAACAATTTGGCAAGAGCAGTTGACACCAAATGCGCGTTGGCAGTGGCAAAGCCCATGCCGCCTAAAATGCCATAGCCCATGATATAGAGGCCAGCGATGGGGAAGGTGGCGAAAGCGAGAAAGCTGGCACACACAGTGAGCAGACCTGCCGTGAGCATGGCTCTGGCGCCGAAACGATCAGCCAAGTTACCAGCGACGGGCGAGAAAATGCCCATGGCGATAAAGGCCACAGATTGGCCAGAACCAATAAACGTTTTTGACCAGCCCAAGCTTCGCACCCATTCATCAGTCATAATCGACACAGATTGGCGGGCGGACATGACAATGGAAAGTGTGGCAAAGCACAGCCACACGACGATCCAAGGGTTAATGCGCGTGGGTGATGATGTGGCCATAACTCAGCATTGCATGACAAATTTCTGGCGGCTAGCTTTTTTCATCACTTTGCCCATATAAGGCCCCTTATGATGTCACTTTCTTTTCGCAAAATGAATGGTCTTGGCAATGATTTTGTGGTGCTTGATGCCCGCAAGAGCCCCATTGCCATATCTGAAGATCAGGCTCGTGCAATTGCCAATCGCAAAACTGGAATTGGCTGTGATCAATTGATTGTGCTTGAGAAATCATCGCGGGCCGATGTGCGCATGAGGATTTGGAATGCCGAGGGTGGTGAGGTGCAATCTTGCGGCAATGCTTCGCGTTGCATCGCCGATTTGATTTTTGCTGAGACTGGTGAAGAAACCGCCACCATCGACACCAAGGGTGGATTTTTGATAGCCACTAAGGCTGGCGATAAATTAGTGACGATTGATCAAGGCGTGCCGAAGTTTGAGTGGAAAGATATTCCACTGTCGGAAGCCTTTGCAGATACCCGCCACATTGAATTGCAATATGGGCCGATTGAAAATCCACTCATTCACTCTCCTTCTGTCGTGAATGTGGGGAACCCTCATTGCATTTTTTGGGTGGATGATTTGGATGTGGTCGATTTAGGTCGAGCTGGACCGATGCTTGAAAACCATCCGCTGTTTCCAGAACGCGCTAATATCTCATTTGCTAAAGTTGTGGCGCGCGATCATGTTTTATTAAAAGTGTGGGAGCGGGGAGCTGGCCTAACCAATGCTTGCGGCACGGCGGCTTGCGCCACAATGGCTGCGGGCCACCGCATCAAAATTATTGATTCCGCTTGCCGCATTACATTGCCGGGTGGCGATCTATTTATGAGCGTGCGTGAGCATGATGGCCATGTGTTGATGACAGGGCCTGTGGCTTATGAATTTGAAGGAGTGCTGCCAGAGGGAATGCTCTCGTGACCGAGCTTCAAACCTTCGGCTGCCGTCTCAACACATTTGAATCTGAGATTATGCGCGGCCATGCTGAAAAGGCAGGTTTGAACAATGCCATAATTTTTAACACCTGTGCAGTGACGGCAGAGGCCACACGCCAAGCTCGCCAAGCTATTCGCAAAGCCCATAAAGAAAAGCCGAATGCGCAAATTATTGTGACGGGATGTGCGGCGCAGACTGATCCTGAAATGTTTGCGGCGATGCCTGAAGTTTCACGCGTGCTGGGCAATGAAGAAAAGCTGCAAGCGTCTTCTTGGCTCGTTGGATCAAATCGCCCCCGCGTTGATGTGTCTGATATTATGGCTGTAAAAGAAACACGGCCCTCAATGATTGAACAATTGACAGGGCGCACGCGGGCTTTTGTTCAAGTGCAAAATGGCTGTGATCATCGGTGCACGTTTTGCATTATTCCATTTGGTAGAGGCAATTCGCGATCGGTGCCGATTGCTGATGCTGTGGAGCAAGTGCGGCGCTTGGTTGCGGCGGGGCATAGCGAAGTTGTGCTCTCCGGTGTTGATCTCACCTCGTGGGGGACTGATCTTGAGGGCGCTCCGAAGCTGGGATCGCTTCTCGCGCGGATTTTAAATTCTGTGCCCGATCTAAAACGTTTGCGTCTCTCATCTATTGACTCGATAGAAGCGGATGATGAAATGGTTGAAGTTATTACTGGTGACACCCGGGTGATGCCGCACCTTCATCTGTCTTTACAATCAGGCGACAACATGATTTTAAAACGTATGAAGCGCCGCCATTCACGTGAACATACAATTGAGTTTTGTAACCTGCTGCGCTCGAAACGCCCCGACATGGTTTTTGGTGCTGATATTATTGCAGGCTTTCCGACTGAGACGGATGAGATGTTCGAAAACTCGTTGAAGATTGTTGAGGACTGTGGCCTGACATTCTTGCATGTGTTTCCCTATTCACAACGTCCGGGCACACCCGCTGCAAAAATGCCGATGGTGGAGCAGAGTGTCATTAAGCGCCGTGCCGCACTGCTGCGGGCCAAGGGTGAAGCGCTGCTGCACAATTTTTTATCTGCGGAAGTTGGAACTTCACGTGATGTGTTGGTGGAAACACCAACATCGGGCCGCACCGAGCATTTTGCATTGGCGAAGTTTGAAACCGCTATGGTGCCCGGTGCCGTGGTGAAAGCCCGCGTGATGGCCGCCTCAGCCTCGCATTTGCACGTAGGTTTATAATGGCCGGATTTTTCAAAAAACTCTTCAACCGCATTACAGGCAAGCCCGCTGAAGAGGCTGTGGTTGTTGAAGCGGTGCAAGTTGCCCTACCCGCGCCAGACCCGATTGTTGAGGTTGCTCAGCCAAAGATAAAAGCCAAGGCGCCTAAAAAACCAGAACCAAAAAAAATTGAGAAGCCCAAGCTTGCACCGAAGGCTAAAGCTAAAATTGCTGTACCACCGCCCGTGAAGAAGGCTGTGCCTAAAAAAGCGGTGAAGGCATCTCTCGTAACAAAAGCTAAACCAGCCAAGCCGGTTGAAGTGGTGAAGCTGAAGCCTGTAGCAAAGCCAGCCCCCATTGCCACGACAACGCCTGCTCCTTTACCGAAGCCTAAGCCAACAACGACACTAGTTCCTGTTATCGAAACACCAGCACCGCGTAGCACGGGCTGGTTGTCGCGTTTGACGGCAGGGCTTTCTAAATCGTCGAAAAATATTACTGGTTCGATCACCGCAATTTTCACCAAGCGCAAACTTGACAAGGAAACCTTGCAAGAGCTTGAGGACACGCTCATTCAAGCAGATCTTGGTATTACAGTTTCAGAGCGCATCATCGCTGCGGTTTCTCATGGGCGCTACGACAAGGAAATTGATCCCGAAGAAGTGAAACAAATTCTGGCCGCTGAAGTGGCTAAGGTTTTGAAACCCGTCGAAGTGCCGTTTAATTTTGGATCAGAAAAGCCATATGTCATTCTCGTGGTCGGTGTGAATGGTTCTGGCAAGACCACGACCATTGGTAAGCTCGGCTCCATTGCAGCTGCCGAAGGTTTCAAAGTGATGTTTGCGGCCTGCGACACATTCCGCGCTGCAGCTGTTGAACAGCTCACCGTGTGGGGCAAGCGCGTTGGTGCGGTTACAAAATCAGCACCTGTCGGCGCTGATTCTGCTGGCCTTGCCTTTGACGCATTGAAGCAAGCCCGAGAAGACGGCACCGATATATTGTTCATCGACACAGCGGGACGCCTGCAGAACAAAGCTTATCTGATGGACGAGTTGGATAAGGTCGTGCGCGTGATTAAGAAACAAGATGAAGCTGCACCGCATGCCGTGTTATTAGTGCTTGATGCGACCACTGGGCAGAATGCATTGGCTCAAGCCGATGTATTTACGAAGGTCGCGGGTGTCACGGGGCTCATTATGACAAAGCTTGATGGTACTGCACGGGGAGGAATTTTGGTGGCGATTGCAGAAAAATTCAAATTGCCGATTCATGCCATTGGTGTAGGTGAGAGTATAGATGATTTGCAGCCCTTTGATGCGCAGGCTTTCTCTCGCGCCATAGCAGGATTTGAAGATTGATGACTGAGCAACCGATGAGCCAAGGCCGAAAATTTCTGATTGATTTATTTCCGCTTGCTGCTTTTTTTCTGACCAACTGGTTTTACAAAGGGAGCAATGATCAGAAATTTCTGTGGGCTACAGGGGTTTTGATGGCGGCCACATTGATTTCAATTGTCATCACCTATCTGCTGACAGGCAAGGTTGCGAAGATGCTGTTGGTGACGGCGGCAATTGTTGGCGTGTTCGGAACCCTGACACTCTATTTCAAAGACCCTTTTTTTTTACAGATTAAAGTGTCAATCATCAACGCTTTGTTCGCGTTGGTGTTGTTTGGCGGATTGTTTTTCAAAAAGAATTTTATTAAAAACATTATGGGCCAAGCTATGGAACTGCCTGACGCTGTGTGGCGCACACTGACTATTCGCTGGGGCTTTTTCTTTGTGGTTATGACATTGATGAACGAGTTCATCCGTCGCTTTACACCTGACTATTGGGTGACATTTAAGGCCTTTGGACTGTTGGGTTTGACTATTTTGTTTGCAGTTGCGAACGCACCCCTCATGGCAAAGCACATGCAAAATGAAGATGGGAAGCCTAAAATTCCATCTGCAGACTGATTATCCGTGTACTGTTGAATAGTTTTTTAAGATGTCAAGTCTTGCATTGATGTGAGAAGTGTCCCTATGGTTTTTCATTTAAGGGGTCGGTCTAATTTTTGCTTGCTGGTTGTGCAATGACTCGCTAGGACTCGCAGGCTTTACAACGGCAAAGAATTTTATTTCCGTGATGCAACATGGAAGTGACCAGTGTTATTCCGGGGAATAATGCTGGAGGAGCAGGGGAAAGAAGATGTCGGGTCCGAAGGACACTAAACAATTTACGCGGTCGTTCTCGCACTTGCTAAAACGCGCCGTGCAATATTCGGTTCATCTTTATATGGATGAGGTTGGTAAATCGGGGTTGACGCATCGGCAATTTACAGTGCTGTTAGCGGTTGATACGCACGAAGGTAAAAGCCAAACAGAGCTTGTTAAAATTACGGGTATTGATCGTTCCACACTGGCTGATCTTGTGGCGCGTCTCATGGCGCAAGGTTATTTGCAGCGTCGTCGAACAAAGGAAGATGCACGCACCAATGCCATTCGTCTCACACCCATCGGCAAGAAAATGTTGAAGACGGCACAGGGTGGCGCTGAAGATATTGACAAGCAGATGCTGGCGTCATTCTCGGCTGCCGATCGGCGCACATTGGTTGAGTGCTTGAGTGCGCTTGCGACCGAGATGGACAAGGTTGATGACAAACAGCCAGAAGCTCCCCCTGCTAAAGTCAAGCTCCGTCGCGCAGTCTAATATCTATTCAGCGGCCTTCACACTCATCGGATTATTTGGGTGTTGTGTCCAATTGGCATATTGATCGCTAATCTTTTTTCCAGTCCGTGCATCGGTGCCGACGGTCTGACGTTCCATGGTGATGCAGTTTTCTACTGGGCACACTTCAACGCAAAGATTGCAGGCCACGCATTCATCATCCATCACTTCAAAATGGCGAATTCCATCTTTCTCTTTCATAATGGCTTGATGCGATGTGTCTTCACATGCTGCATAACAGCGGCCACATTTAATGCAGGCGTCTTGGTCTATTTTGGCTTTAGCAATGTAATTGAGATTGAGATATTGCCAATCCGTGACATTGGGCACGGCGCGGCCTCGGAAGTCTTCGATCGTGGCATAGCCCTTCTCATCCATCCAACCCTCTAAGCCTGAGATCATTTCTTCGACGATTTTGAAACCGTATGTCATGGCGGCAGTGCAGACTTGTACTGTGCCTGCCGACATTGAAATAAATTCTGCTGCATCCCGCCAAGTGGTGATGCCGCCGATGGCTGAAATGGGCAGGCCGTGGGTTTGCTTGTCGCGGGCGATTTCTGCCACCATGTTGAGCGCAATGGGTTTCACCGCGGGGCCGCAATAGCCGCCATGCGAACCTTTGCCATCAATCGTTGGCATGGGCGACATATTGTCGAGATCAACCGAAATTATAGAACTTATCGTGTTGATGAGCGACACAGCATCGGCACCGCCTTTAAGTGCGGCACGGGCTGGCATACGAATGTCAGTAATATTGGGTGTCAATTTTACGATCACCGGCATGCGGGTGTATTGCTTGCACCAGCGCGCTACCATTTCAATATATTCAGGAACTTGGCCAACAGCTGCGCCCATACCGCGCTCACTCATGCCGTGTGGGCAACCGAAATTCAGTTCCACGCCATCGGCTTCGGTTTCTTCAACCCGGGCCAGAATGTTTTTCCACGGCATCTCTTCACATGGCACCATGAGGGACACTACCATGGCGCGGTCTGGCCATTCGCGTTTTACTTTTTTGATCCCCTGCAAATTGATGTCGAGCGGTCGATCCGTGATCAGCTCGATATTATTGAGGCCCAGCAAACGACGGTCTGCACCATGGATTGCGCCATAGCGAGGGCCGTTGACGTTGACGATGGGAGGACCCTCTTCGCCGAGGGTTTTCCAAACCACCCCACCCCAGCCTGCCTTAAAAGCACGCACCACATTATATTCTTTATCGGTGGGAGGAGCCGAGGCCAGCCAGAAAGGGTTGGGAGATTTAATGCCAACAAAATTTGACCGAAGGTCTGCCATGGTTTATGCCTTCAAAAAACTGTTTATGGATTCAGCCGCACGTCTTCCGTCATCAACGCTGGCCACTGTCAAATCTTTGCCGCCTGCGATGCAATCACCCCCCGCCCAAATGCCTTTGACGGAGGTGCGCTTTTCGGCGTCGACTTTTATGCGCCCTTGATCAAACGCAATCGCACCGCCCAACACATCAACATAGGTTTGGCCGATCGCTTTAAAAATCATATCGGCTGCAAGCTCAAAAGTCTCGCCTGTGCTTTCAAGTTTTTTGCCTTTCATCGCGGTATATTCGCACTTCAGGCCGATGGCTTTATCGCCCTTTACAAGAACTTTTTTAGGCGCAACCCAGTGCATGATTTTAACTCCCTTAGTTTGCGCCAGTTCTTGTTCATAGGTGCTGGCTTTCATTTGGCCTGCACCACGACGATAGAGAATAGTTACGTTTTCTGCGCCAAGCAGTTTGGATTGAATGGCCACATCAATGGCCGTCATACCGCCACCGATCACCAGCACATTGCGGCCCACCGGAAGTTTGGACAGGTCTTTGGCTTGGCGAAGATCGGAAATATAGTTGATTGCGTCTTCAATGCCGTCGGCATCTTCATTTTTTGTGCCGAGCGCATTTACACCTGAAAGACCAAGGCCAAGAAACACAGCATCATAATCGCGCTGCAAATCCGGCAGCTTCAATTTCTTACCCAACGCCATATTATGTTTGATATCGATGCCACCAATCGACAGAATAAAATCGACTTCCTTCTGGGCGAAATCATCGACGGCTTTATAAGCGGCAATGCCAAACTCATTGAGGCCACCAGATTTTTTGTGGGCTTCAAAAATCGTCACGTCATGGCCGTGCACAGCAAGGCGGTGCGCACAGGCAAGTCCAGCAGGGCCTGCACCAACAACGGCTACTTTTTTTCCGGACGAAAGGGCGCGGCCATAAGGATGCTTTTCGATCATCGCCAAATCAGTCGCATAGCGTTGCAACATGCCGATTTTTACAGGCTTACCTTCAGCGGCTTCGCGTACGCAGGCTTCTTCGCATAACGTTTCAGTGGGGCAAACTCTGGCGCACATGCCGCCCAGAATATTTTGATTGAAAATGGTTTTAGCAGCAGACTTCGGGTGGCCTGCTTGAATTTCTCGGATGAACAGCGGAATGTCAATCGAGGTTGGGCAAGCCTTCATGCAGGGCGCATCATAGCAAAAATAACAGCGATCAGATTCCACTAACGCTTCGTGCGGCGAGAGGGGGGCATGCAAATCTATGAAGTTCGCAGCATAATCTGCCTTACTCAGGCGCTTAGCGGCGATATCTGGGGTTTTCGTCGGTGCCATGAACACTCTCCCTCGGTCAGAATCGAATGATGGCTGATTTTGTTCAAATGGTCAAATTTTTGATGCTGGTGGACAAATGATAGATTGCGAATTTTGAGCACCACAAAAAATGTTCAACAACGGCAGTTTGGCATCATATTTCTGCGGTTTGTTACAGCGGCGCATATTCCTAGTCTAGCAGCAACAACGTGTAGTTACGGATGATACACTATTAAGTTTTTTGACGAGTTCACGTTGAATAGACATGAACAAAACGGCCCTATTTTGTCCAAATGGTAGAATTATTAATTATGAGTTCAGTCGCTAGACAAACTCTCCGTTAACAAATAGTGAACTATTTTTAGTTATTCTTGGCTATTACTAAATAGCTTTTAGGGGGTTATTATATGCTTCTTCGAAGAGTGTTGATGGCTGCCGTCTTTTTGACTGCAGCATATGCAAACCTTGTGCTTGCGCAGGCTGAGCAACCTAATAGTTTTAACGAGAACCAATCGTCGGTTTCCATTTCAAATAATTCTGGCGGCAACATCGCGGCTTTTGCGATGGACGCAGCTGACTATCGTAGAGCCGGGACTTTGGTGCAATTTAATGGAAGATGTGACTCTGCTTGCACACTATTTCTAGGTTTGCCTGCTCATCAAACCTGCATCAACCATGGAGCTTTTTTCAGATTTCATGCGCCTTCGGGCGTGTCTTTGCGCTCTGAGAGAATTGCTCAAGCTTTCTTGTTGCGTAAATATCCAGGCTGGGTTCGAACTTGGATTGCCCGCAATAATGGCCTTACCCACAATCTGATTACAATGGAATATGGCTATGCGAGTAAATTCATTCGCACATGTGGAAGTGTTGCCAGCCGGTAATTGGTGCTTACCTCCGGACACTTAAACGAACTTTATTGACAATTATTTCTAACGTCTGCAATCATTGGCAACGTCAGGAGACACTTCTCTATGGCGATAACTTCAAATGCAACGATTTATGATGGACCGCGTCCAGTATCTGCGGTTAACCATGGGGCTGCGCTGGCGTCTTTGTGCAGTGCGTTGGCAGTTTTGGTTTTTTTCAAATGGCAAGACAGTAACGATGCGGCCTTTTGCCTTGTTGCGGTTGTGACCTTTATCGCATTTCCGCATATAGGATTGGAGTTACTCACTTGGGAAAAACGACCGCCATACGATAGCCCATGGCAAAGATTTGCTGTCAAGCTTTGGGGTCAACTCGGATTGTTTTGTGTGCTTGCTTTGGCATATTTTGTTTTCCAAGGTTTCTTTCAAAGTTTTCTAGTCCCACTTGCAGATTTGGGCAGGGGGCTGGCATTAACAGTTATTGTTGCCACACCGCTTTATATATGGGTAACCGACCGTCACATGGAGCAACCGGAAGACGGTCTGTACCAATTTGGATTATGTTTGATTGGTAGGTTCAAAGCGGCAGAACTGCCGGTTATTCGGCAATTTCTACTTTCGTGGGTTGTGAAAGGATTTTTCGGCCCCTTAATGGCTGGATTTGCGCTCAATGACATGCGCTGGTTTCTTGATTTTTCGGTGTCTGAAGGGTTGCAAAATTCTTCTGATGTTTATGAAGCCGCCTATAAGATGATCTATTTTATCGATGTGAACTTTGCAGTTACTGGTTATCTCTGCACATTCCGTCTTTTGCGGGCACAGATCCGAACGACCGAGCCTACAATGTTGGGCTGGGTGGTGTGTTTGCTATGCTATCCGCCATTCTGGGATGTCTTTTCCAAAAATTTTCTAAAGTATGAAGAGGGATATTATTGGGGTGATTGGCTCAGTGACTCTCCGCTCATTTGGTCAGTCTGGGCCGTGCTCATTATTATTTCGATTTTGATTTACATGTGGGCAACTGTAAGCTTCGGAATTCGCTTTTCAAATCTTAGTAATCGCGGCACGATTACCAGTGGCCCTTATCGTTGGATGAAACATCCAGCATACGTTTCCAAGAATCTTTCTTGGTGGCTCATTGCAATTCCGTTTTTTGGCAATGGCGGCTTGGCTACTAGCATTCGCGATTGCATCGCGTTGATTCTGGTCAATTCCGTCTATTACTTCCGCGCCAAGACAGAAGAACGTCATTTGCAAGCTGATCCTGATTATGTTGTTTACAGCTCTTGGATGGAACGGAACAGTCTGTATGCCAAACTGAAAGCGTTAGTCCTGCGATAAATATGACCCACCACTTCGCAGCAACCGACAAATCAAAATACAGCTGACCCTCATCCCACAAAAAGCACCAAGGTGCGAACACCTTGGTGCGACTCTGCAATCAAGCAGGATTATTTTTTGGGACCGTGGCCGTGTCCTTCATTTCCGGTGCCGTTGCCACCGCTGCTGCCACCGCCAACGCCGCAGTTACCGCCGCCTTTGCCATGACAGTCTCCGTCGTCGTCACCACCGCTGGAGCCGCCACTAGATGAACCACCACTGGATGAACCACCACTGGATGAACCACCACCGGATGAACCACCACTGGATGAACCGCCACAGGATGAACCACCACTGGATGAACCACCACTGGATGAACCACCACTGGATGAACC
>JANPGD010000082.1:0-2357 GCA_031423845.1 Hyphomicrobiales bacterium
GGCGGGAACAAGGCGGCGCGGGTCAAGTTTCTGGAATTATGTAGTCGAAATTCGCGGCCTTCAACGTTGAAAGCAGAGACCCTAAATGGCGCTCATAATTTCGCCAACGATCGAGTGAGGCTGTGTTCACGGGGTTACGCACTTGATGCATTGAAAACGTGCGAACTGTTTTGCTGCTTTCAAAAAACCGTAGTGTTTGATCTTCCCAATCAAGACCCAAAAAGGCAAGCATTTTGCGAACGACGGGTTCTGGTTGGCTGGCCAGTGATTCGTAATTTATTGTTATAATATTTTCAGGGAAAAGACTTTTCCAAAGATTCATCATATCTTCGTGGAAGAGATATTCCTTGGCGTATTCGACTTGATCATAGGCGTAACCATGCGCGTCATTGAAATGGTTTTGAAATGTTGAAATGAAAGTATCAGCGGGATGACGCCTGATATGAATGAATTTGGCGCGGGGACAAATGAGATGCAAATAACCCAGTGTGAGGAAGTTATGTGGTGTTTTTTCCACAGTTCTTGGCTTCTGTTCGGGCGCTACTAAAGCAAATATTTTAAGCAGCTCCAGCCCACGGGCTTTCAACTCACCGTTCTTGGCATTTTCCAAGAATTTGGAAATATAATTTGGCATTTGGTAGTCTTGGCGGAGGGCGCGGTCGAGTTGTGTCCAGCGGGCCAATTCGCCCACGCCATTGGCTTTGCTGTGGGCCGAAAGAATTTGCTCGGTTAGTGTTGTCCCTGAACGCGGCATTCCGGCAATGAAGACTGGCACTTCTGTTTGAATGGCAAATTCTTTGGAACTTTTAAAAAGTTCTGGCGAATAGAACTGTTTATTCTCCAGCAAAACTTCAGCATGATTGCGGAGATTATAGTCGCGGGATTTAACTGAATCGCGCGATTCTTGCCAAGATGCGAATGCGCCATCATAATTCTTGGCATTCTCTTGAAGTTTGCCAAATGAGAGCAGTAAAACTTCTCGTTGGGTGGCTTCGATTGTTGGATCGGCGATGGCTTTTGAAATGAGTTCACCTACAGTGTTGTCTGGCGTTGCATTTTCAATTTGCGCTAGCAGCGAAAGTGCTGGATACGAATATTCTTTTGCCTCTTTCAACAACCGCATAATGATGGGGCGGGCCTCAGATTTTTGACGGCTGGCGATCAAACACAAAGCGAGTTTCAGGCGGATGGAATTTTTCGCGTACGATTCTGTTTCGAGCTTAAGCGCAGCACGATAATGCTGAAGGGCGATGTCACCTTTGCCAATTTCATAATAGCAATCAGCCAGTTCAACCTGTGACACAGGCGCATTGGGTTGGAGCTGAACAGATTTCTTGAGAAAAGGTAAGGCCAACTCATAGAGTCTAAAATGAAGGTAGAGATAGCCACAATAAAAAACATATTGAAAATTATTGGCCTCAATTGCTGCGGCGCGTTCAGCCGGCACCAAGGCATTTTGCATATCGCCAGATTCAACAAGGGCACGGGCCACAAGGAAATGGGCCTCGGCACTGTTCGGATATCGAATCGACAATTTTGAAGTCAAAGCAACAGCTTGAACATATTCTTTCTGGCCAAGGAGACGCCTGACGTCTTGGCATAAGGCTTCAAAAGTTTCAGCCATTGTAATATCCGAACTCAAGTTTCATTGGAAATACTCTTCGGCATGTTTGCCACAAGGTCAATAAAAAACGGCCCGCCGAAGCGGGCCGTTTCTCAAATATCTAGAGATTAGAAGCGGAATACGCTTACGAAATCTGCAGCGATGTTTGTTGTGTCTGTGTTGTCTGGGAACGTATCGTCTGTATTGATATGTGTCCAGCTACCTTCAACACCCATCGTCAACTGCGATACTGGTGTGTAGTAGATGCCACCGGCAACTGCATTCGAGGTTTGACCCAAGTTAGGGAAACCAGCAACTGCTGTTGATGGGCTGTAAGCACCGTAACCGTAGCCAATTTCAGCCTTGATTGATTCTGAAAGAGCTGCGCTTGCGTATACGTTTGCACCCCAATAATCAGATGCAACGGCTTTAACTGCAGCAGGCTGAACATTCTTGTTCAGGATGTTGTAGCTGTGAGCAGACTGATGACCGTAGGCACCGGATGCTGACAATGTGAACATATCCATGCTGGCAGTTGCGCCTGCACCGATTTGCCAATCATTGTCATGAACCCAGCCAGCAACTTGAGCTGAGAAGCTGTCGCCGGCGTAGCTGATTTGGCCAGCGCCACCGATTGAACTTCCAGTATCATAATGCTGAGCAGCGATGTCCATGGAGATTGGGCCTGAAGCATAGCTAACCTTGAACGATGCACGATCGCCAGGTCCGCCAACGCTGAGAGCGCCGTCTGTGT
>JANPGD010000083.1:0-3603 GCA_031423845.1 Hyphomicrobiales bacterium
AAAGAGGCGCGATCCACCTTCTCCCTCAAGGGGAGAAGGAAGAAAGAAAGGTAAATCGAAATGCAACAAAGAGTCATGATCACCGCAGCAGCCACCGGCATCGGCCGTGCCATTGCCAAGGCTTTCTATGATGAAGGGGCCAAAGTTCACATTTGCGATGTAAACGAGCAAGCCCTCGAAGCCTTCCGCGATGAGTTCCCTGAAATCGCCGCCACGCACGTAAATGTGCGCAGCGAGGGCGAGATTGATGCGTGGTTTGACGATGCATTGGATGATCTGGGCGGGCTTGATGTGATGGTGAATAACGCAGGCATTAAAGGCCCCACTGCCCCCGTCGATGATATTGATTATGCTGACTGGCGCGAAACTATCGAAGTCTGTCTCGACTCGCAATTCCTCTGCGCCCGCCGCGCAGCACCTGTAATGAAAGCTCAAGGCTCTGGCCTCATCATCAACATGTCGTCCAATGCAGGCCAATTCGGTTTCGGCAATCGCACGCCTTATGCCGCCGCCAAATGGGCGGTAATCGGCCTTACCAAATCATTGGCCATTGAACTCGGGCCCCATGGCGTGCGCTGCAACGCAATTTGCCCCGGTGCTGTGAATGGCCCGCGCATCATGCGTGTGGCGGAAGGCGAAGCGTCCCTGCGAGGTGTGCCCGTCGATGTGGTTGCTAAGGAACTGGTCAACGCGCAATCGCTCTCGCGTTTCACCGAGCCCGAGGAGATTGCCGGCCTCTGCCTCTATCTCGCAAGCCCCGCCGCCTATATGGTCAATGGCCAAGACATCGCCATTGATGGTCACATCGAAACTTTTCACATCAGGTAGATTATGGATTTCTCTCTCTCCGACGAACAACAGATGATCATTAAGACGACGAAAGATTTCGTCGCTAATGAACTTTACCCGCATGAAAAAGAGGTTGAGGAAACTGGAAAGCTGCGCCCAGAGTTGCGCGACGAATTAAAAGCCAGAGCGATTGCCGCTGGATTATTCGCGGCCAACATTCCTGAAGAAGGCGGTGGTGCGGGGCTCGACACACTCACTTGGTGCCTTTACGAAAAAGAATTGGGCCGAGCGAATTACGCCTTGCATTGGACCTGCGTGGGCCGCCCATCAAACATTCTCATGGCCTGCAACACTGAACAGCGCGAACGCTATCTCTTCCCCGCCGTGCGCGGAGAAAAAGCGGATTGTTTGGCGCTCACCGAACCCGGTGTTGGCTCCGATTTGCGCGGTATGAAAACTTTCGCCAAACAAGATGGCGATGATTTTGTGATCAATGGCGTGAAGCATTTTATCAGCCATGGCGACGAAGCGCATTTCACCGTGCTGTTTGCAGCCACAGGTGAAGAAGATACCCCGCGCGGCAAAAAGAAATTGATTACGGCTTTCTTGATCGACAAAGGCGTCAAAGGCTTCACCGTGCGCGATGGCTACAAGAATGTATCGCACCGTGGTTACCCCAATAACATTCTCGAATTCCAAGATTGCCGCGTGCATAAATCGCAAATTCTGGGCGAGCTCCACAAAGGTTTCGAGGTCGCAAATTCATGGTTGGGAGCCACGCGTCTGCAAGTGGCCTCCACCTGTTTGGGCCGCGCCGAACGCGCCATGGAACATGCGCTGCAATATGCCGTGGACCGTGAACAATTCGGCCAACAGATTGGCAAATTCCAAGGCATCTCATTTAAGCTGGCCGACATGGCGATGGAACTCAAAGCCGCTGAACTACTCACAAGGGAAGCTGCGTGGAAATATGATCAAGGCACTGTCACCGAAATGGATATGGCTATGGCCAAATTAAAATCCACCGAAGTGCTGGCCTTCATCGCCGATGAAGCCATCCAAATTCACGGCGGCATGGGCCTAATGAGTGACTTGCCACTGGAACGCATCTGGCGCGATGCAAGAGTGGAGCGCATCTGGGAAGGCACGTCAGAAATTCAAAGGCATATTATCAGCCGTGCATTGTTGAGACCGCTGGGTGGGTAAGATTATCAAAATATTTCCCTTCTCCCCTCGAGGGAGAAGGTGGATCGCGGTTCTTAGCGCGAGACGGATGAGGGGGCGGTTGCTGCGAATACAATTGCCAGCAGCCCCCTCATCCGTCGCTTCGCGCCACCTTCTCCCTCAAGGGGAGAAGGGAAGAAAGAAAATGCAATGTCATTAACCCGACTCCTCAACCCCACCTCCATCGCCTTCATCGGTGGCAATGAATGCGCCATTGCTATCACGCGAACGCGTGAGTTGGGCTTCACTGGAAAAATCTGGGCTGTGCACCCCAAGCGCGACGAACTCGGCGGCATTGCTACGGTGAAATCGGTTGATGATATTACGGGTGAAATCGATGCCGCCTTCATCGCTGTAAAGCGCGAACCCACAGTTGAAATCGTTCGCCAACTCCGCGCTAAAAATTCCGGCGGTGCAGTCATCTACGCCGCTGGCTTTGCCGAAGCTGGTGCCACCGAACTTCAGGCTGAGCTTTTAAAAGCTGCCAATGGCATGCCCCTGCTCGGCCCCAATTGCTATGGCTTTGTTAATACGCTTTCGCGTTGCGCTTTGTGGCCTGATGAACATGGCTTAGAAATTCGTGAGCGCGGTGTCGCCATCATCACGCAATCAGGAAACATTGCCTGCAATTTTGGCATGAGCAACCGCGCTCTGCCCTTGGCCTCTTTGTTCGCCATCGGCAATCAAGCTGATGTGGATATGGCTCGTATGTTGGAAGCTCTGGCGCAGGATGATCGCATCACCGCGATTGGACTGCACATTGAAGGCCTGAAAGATATTGCCGCCTTTGCCTTTGCTGCCGAAATCGCCCGTAAGCACAAGAAGCCGGTAATCGCTTTAAAAACTGGCCGTTCCGTGCAGGGAGCGAAAGTCACCATGAGCCACACGTCGTCGCTTTCTGGTGCCGATAATCTCTATGATGCGCTCTTTGAACGCCACGGCATCGCCCGCATGAAATCAGTCACAGCCTTTGCTGAAACTTTAAAATTTCTGCACCATGGCGGCCCGCTGAATGACAGCCGCTTAGTATCCATGAGCTGCTCCGGTGGCGAAGCCGCTTTGGTGGCGGATATGGCGCTGGAGAAAAAAGTCTCCTTCCCGCCCTTCAACGCTGAAACTAAATCACGCGTATCGGCAACGCTCAACGAATTCGTTTCCATTGATAATCCCCTCGATTATCACACTTTCATTTGGGGCGATGAGGCGAAACTTGAAGCCACTTTCACGGCAACACTTTCCGGTGGCTTTGATGTAGGCATGTTGATTTTAGATGTACCCACCCACCCGCACATGAACCCTGCCGCGTGGTATAAAACCTCGCGTGCTTTCACCGCTGCGGCCAAGGCCAACACAGCCCGCGCCGTGATAGTGGCTTCATTACCAGAATCCATGCCACTGGAGATGGCGGTACAATTGAGTGCCGAAAATATCACCCCGATGATGGGTTTGGACGATGCGCTTACAGCATTCGAAACGGCTGCGTTTATTGGGAAGAATTGGAAGTTAGACAGTCATCCCGTCGAAAGACGGGACCCAGTACGACAGGCACCGAGTATGGATTTCTGGGTCCCGTCTTTCGACGGGATGACA
>JANPGD010000084.1:0-36474 GCA_031423845.1 Hyphomicrobiales bacterium
AATGAAAGTGCTGGCTTCTGTTGCCAGGTGCCAGCGAACCCCGCCTTAGGTCGCTAAACCGAAGGACTTCAAGTTTTGGTCTTTCGCGCTACATTAAGCAGCGAGAGCAACCGGAGCAAAGTTATCGTTTGCAACTAGAAAATAGCCCGAAAACGTCGGAACCATCACGGGCAAAAAACCAACCTTTACACTCTCGTCGATCCTATTTCGCCCCCATCAGAGCCGATTGATCGGAGCTTGCGGCAGGGCCCTAGCGCGGATTTAAGGAAATCCGCTTTCGGGCTTTAGCCGATTGCTCTGCAATCGTCTTTGGTGGAGGCGCCGGGTACTGCCCCCGGGTCCGAAAAGCTTATTGCGTTAGCCGTTTATCACCATAGTCAATTGCCTTGCGGCATCTGACAGTGCTTATATAGGTGATGCTTGCGGCAAAATAAAGGGCATGTGGACTACCCGCATAGATTGTTTTTCCCCGAAAACTGCTTCACATGGCAAATAATTAATGCTAGGCGTAGTCGGGCAGTCGAGTGTGATTGTCAACTCAGTTGGGGGAAACAACGTGGACTATTCGGAAGACGTCAAGAAATATACTTCAAAAGTAAATACAGCGGCAGTTGATGCAATTGTGAAATATTGCGGCATCGCATTGAAGGGAAAAGACTCGCAGTTTGTTGCGATGACTGACCCTGCTGAAGTTAAGCGTGTGGTTGATGGTTTTTGTTCCAAGAAACTTGGATTGACTGCTGGACCTGCAGAAGCTGCGGTTCGTGCTGCTGGCGAAAAAATGAAAGATGACAAAACAAAGCATCGCGTTACAGTTTACTATCTCGTCGCAGAAGCGACTGGAACTATGGGTAAATTGGCCTAATCTTACTTTTTGCGATTTTTTTGGCGGCGGTGCTTCTGGGTACTGCCGCTTTTATTTTGTGGAATCGCTAGTCATGTATAGACTGGCTCTATGAAACAATATCTTGAGCTCATGCGCCATGTGCGCGACCACGGGGTGCGTAAAGAAGACCGTACAGGAACGGGAACACTTTCGGTGTTCGGTTACCAAATGCGCTTTGATCTCGCAGCAGGCTTGCCATTGGTCACCACCAAGAAACTACACTTGCGCTCAATCATCTATGAGTTGCTGTGGTTCATGCGTGGTGAGACCAATATTAAATATCTGAAAGACAATAAAGTTTCGATTTGGGACGAATGGGCCGATGCCAATGGCGACCTTGGACCCGTTTATGGCGCACAGTGGCGCTCATGGCCAACGCGTGATGGTGGCGTGATTGATCAATTGGGTGAGGTGGTCAAGCGCATTCAAAAGACGCCTGACTCTCGACGTCTTATCGTGACAGCATGGAACCCCGCTGATGTTGACAAAATGGCCTTGCCGCCATGCCACTGCCTGTTTCAATTTTATGTGGCGAATGGGAAACTGTCGTGCCAGCTCTATCAGCGATCAGCTGATATATTCTTAGGAGTGCCGTTTAACATTGCATCCTATGCCATGCTGACACAAATGATTGCTCATGTGTGTGGGTTAGAGCCTGGAGAGTTTGTGCACACGCTAGGCGACGCCCATCTTTATTCAAACCATATGGAGCAGGTTGAAACTCAACTCCTCCGCACGCCTCATGCCTTGCCGCAGTTGCGCTTTAAGCGCGATGTAAAAGCATTGGATGATTTTCAATATGAGGATTTTGAAATTTTGAATTATCAACCTGACGCGGCGATCTCCGCGCCCGTGGCGGTTTGACGATGGCGTTGTTCGGTTCGGATTTTAAACGTGCAAGGCATGAATGGCTGTATCCACGTGAGCCGCTGCAATTGTTCTGGCGTGGCATTTTGCTTTTCGTCGTGTTGGCCGCACTTGATCTTCTTTTGCAAAGTGTCGGGGCAATCGCTGCTTTTTTGTTGGTCTTTAAACACACGTTCGCGGATTTTTCGAATATGAGTTCTGGTGTTCCGCCCGATCTTTTAAAGGCCGGGGTTATCGGACTTACGCCCGCCGCGATTGTACTAAGCCTCTGCGCTATTTATTTTGGGCGCTTTGGCTTGCCTGACCGGCAGGGGCGATTGCTTTTGAATTTTCCCAAACTTGGAATTTTGGGATGGCTCGTCGTGATCGGTGGCTTTGTTATTTTAATGTATGCGGTTTTCGCGCTGACATTTGTAATTTTAGGCATTGATCCTGAGACTTACTCACCCTCGGGTGGATTGAACGATAACTCCAACTCAGCTGGCATGGTAGAAAAAACAATTGCCGAGTTCGCGAAAAGTCCAATGCTGTTTGCTTTGGCTTTGCCCGGTGTGATGTTAGCGGGGCCGATCACTGAAGAGTTGTTATTTCGGGGCGCGTTGTTTTCCGCACTTGCCAGTTCTCCGGTTGGACGGGTCGGTGCCGTTCTGATCACCAGTGCGTTGTGGGCTCTTGTCCACCGGCTTTCGCCCGCACCGTGGCTGTTTGTGGGTGTGCTTTTCATCATGGGTATTGTGCTTGGTGTTTTGCTTTTGCGCTTTGGCAGCCTGTGGGTGACTATTGCCTGTCACGTGGTTTGGAATGGCATAAGTTCACTGGCAATTTTTGGCATGGGTTCGCAGCAGTGATAAATGTCCGCGCGGCTCAAATCGGCGACGGGGTCCATCTCTTGCGTGCGACACTTGATTTGGCGCGACATCACGGTTGGGAAGATAGCGTTAAAGCCACCGCCCTTGATTTGGAAAATGCAATACTCAAATCGGGGTCCATCGTTGGAGCATTTTTGGCTTTCGACGATGAGAAATTTGCTGGCTCAATGGTTTGGCATCGAAGCTTTTCTACCAATCGCGGTTGCGAAGTCATTTACCTTGAAGATATTGTCGTGATGCCAGAAAGTCGGAGAAAAGGTGTTGCCGACGCACTTATGAAAGAGCTTGCGAAGTTTGCTATAACACATGGTTATCCAAGTATTTTTTGGGTGATGATGAATTGGAATATAGGGGCACGCGATTTCTATACAAAAATTGGCGCAGATGTTGAAGCCGATAGTAGCGTCTATACTTTGCGTGGTGATGCGTTGTTGAGGATGTCTCAATGAGTGTTATTTCATTGGTGGTTGCGGTGTCGCGTAATGGCGTGATTGGGCGGGCTGGCGGATTGCCGTGGCACTTGTCGTCTGATCTCAAACTGTTCAAAACCATCACGCTGGGCAAGCCTATTATTATGGGTCGCAAAACGTGGGAAAGCCTGCCGCGCAAACCGTTGCCAGGCAGGGCGAATATTGTGATTACTCGGCAGGTGGAGTTTAAAGCCGAAGGCGCGTATGTTGTGGCAACTGCTGAAGCGGCAATTGCCAAAGCGGGCGCTGTGGATGAAATTGCAGTAATTGGCGGCGGCGAGATTTACCACATGTTTTTGCCATTGGCTGACCGTATCTACCTGACCGAAGTCAATTTAGAAGTTGAGGGAGATACGTATTTCCCAACACTTGATTCCGGGCATTGGACCGAAACGCGCGCTGAACCCCACCAGCAAGGGGCCAATGATAGCGCCAGCTTTGTGCTGCGGGTTTTTGACAGAAAAAGATAAACTTGCCGCAATGGACTTTTAGCCAGCCCATACCTATATCCGCAGTACAAATAGAGAGGATACACTATGCCTTGGAACAAAGATGACGATGGAAAAAACCAACCGCCGGGCGATCGCGGGCCATGGGGCAAGCCACCGGGGCAAAAACCGTCAGGTGGCGAAGGGCCAAAGAACAATTGGGGTGGCGGCAATAAAGGCCCCGGAAACCTTCCCCCCGAGCTGGATGATCTTCTGAAAAAAGGCAAAGACGGTTTAAAATCTGTTCTGCCTCAAGGTGGTGGGCGCGGATCGTGGTTGCTACCTGTCGCAGCCCTCGCGGCATTCTGGGTTTATAATTCGGTCTATCAAGTGCAGCCTGATGAACGCGGCATGGTTTTGCGTTTGGGTTCTTATGCGCGCACGGTTGGTCCCGGTTTGCATTTTGCAGCATGGCCCATTGAAAAAATGGAATTGCTGCCAGTGGCTGCCGAAAACCAAACCTCGATTGGTGATAATGGTGACGAAGGCCTGATGTTAACCGGTGATGAAAACATGGTGGACATTCGCTTCAAAGTTTTGTGGAAAATTGATGACCCTTATAAATTCTTGTTCAATGTGGCTGAGCAAGAAGCATTGGTTCAGGCCGTTTCCGAAAGTGCGATGCGCGAAATTGTGGGCCGCACTCCAGCAACTGTAGCATTGACCAATGGCCGTTTGGCCATTCAAGACCAAGTGATTGATATCGCACAACGCACCCTTGATGGCTATGAGGCAGGCGTGAAAATTACAGGTCTTGCCTTGGAAGGGGTTGATCCTCCGGGTCCTGTACTTGACGCGTTTGAAGAAGTGCAGCGGGCCAAGCAAGATCAACAGCGCTCAATCAACGAAGCTGAACAATATGCTAATAAAGTTTTGCGTAACGCCGAAGGTGATACTGCAAAGATTGTTGAAAACGCCAAGGGTTATAAAGCGCAAATCGTTGCAGAATCGAAGGGTGAGGCCCAGCGCTTTGATAAGGTTTACGCAGAATATGCCAAAGCCAAAGATGTGACGCGCGAACGTTTGTTCCTTGAAACGATGGAACAAGTGATTGGAAAATCGAAACGGGTAATTTTGGATTCCGGTAAAAACGGGCAGGGCGTTGTGCCCTATCTGCCGTTGCCTGCCATCCAGTCACCAACACCTGCTGGGAGCAATTGATCATGGGAACTTCTAAAATTGTTTCAGGAATTATTCTGCTGGCGGCTTTGGTTTTAGGGTCAATGTCTTATTTCGTGGTTGATCAACGCCAGACAGCATTGGTTGTGCATTTTGGTGAAGTCAGTCGTATTGTGAAAGACTCCGGCCTTCATTTCAAATGGCCAATTGCCGATGAGGTCGTTGATATTGAAAACCGCATTTTCATGTGGAGCTCTGATAACATGGCGGTGCAAGTTTCAGATAAGCAGCGCTATTTGGTGGATACGATTACGCTTGCGAAAATTATGGACGCACAAAAGTTTCGTGAAACGGTTGGCGCTGATTTAGGCCTCGCTCGTCAGCGTATTGAAACCCGTTTGAATGCGGCACTGCGCCAGACTTATGGCAAGCGCACATTTGAAGCGGCCTTATCAAAAGATCGTGATGTGATGATGCAGGAAATTACCACGCAAGTGGCGGGTGAAGCGCAAGCCCTTGGCATTAAGATTGTTGATGTTCGAATTCGCCGCACCGATTTGATGAAGGAAGTTTTGGAAGCCACTTACGAGCGGATGAAATCTGAGCGGAATGCCGAAGCGCAAAATTTGCGGGGCAAAGGCTTAGCGACCAATATCCGAATCACTGCTGAATCTGATCGCAAGGTTTTGGAAATGGTTTCTGAAGGTCAACGCCAAGCCGAAATTATACGCGGTGAAGGCGAAGCAGAACGCGCCAGCATCTTCGCAGCATCATTCCAAAAGGATCCTGAGTTTTACGGTTTCTATCGGTCGATGCAATCCTATGCCAAGAGTTTGGCTAATGATGGCACCACGCTGGTGTTAAACCCGAATTCTGAGTTCTTTAAATATTTTGGAACCCAGAAGGATATGTCGCAATTGCCCGCTGAAAAGCAATGATGGGCTCAATCCTGATGGCGATTGGTCTCGTATTTGTCATTGAGGGTCTCACTTATGCCTTGGCTCCCGGCCAACTGAAAAAAATGTTGGCCGGATTGCTGGCGTTACCCGACGAGCAATTGCGCCTAATTGGTACTGGAGCACTTGGCTTTGGTGTCGCCATTGTTTGGGTGGCGCGGATATTTTTGAACGGATAAAGTTTTGGAGAAAACACACATGATACGGCGCACTAAAGCAGCTCATATTTTTGGCGCAGTTGCGCTTTCAACTTTGATGTTGGGCATGCCGACATCTTCAAACCCATTTGTGTCGCAAGCCCATGCGCAAGCACAGGCGTTGCCTAATATTGCGGATATGGTGGAGAAGCTTCTTCCAGCTGTGGTTGAAATTTCTGTGACCTCCAAGATGGGTGGTGGTCCTGCAGAAATTGGACAAATGCCACAAATTCCAGACGACTCACCGTTCAAAGATTTTTTCGACGAGTTTCTGAAGAAAAAACAGCAGCAAGGCCAAGGCGGTGATACGCCGCCACCCAAAGGTGAAGAGGGTGCTCCAGCCCCCGATGACCGTACCGTAAACTCGATGGGGTCTGGCTTTATTATTGATGCCAGCGGTTTGATTGTAACCAACAACCACGTTGTTGAAGGTGAAGAGACTTTGCAGGTTCACATGCAAGACGGTACAATTATGAAAGCCGAATTGGTAGGTCGTGATCCTAAAACCGATCTAGCGGTCATTCGTGTGAAGCCTGACAAGCCGCTTCCCACGGTGAGTTTCGGTGACAGTGATAAACTGCGCATTGGCGAGTGGGTGGTTGCGATTGGCAATCCGTTTGGCCTGGGCGGTTCCGTGTCGCTTGGCATCGTATCTGCCCGCAACCGTGATATCAACGCTGGCCCCTATGACGACTACATTCAAACTGATGCTGCGATTAACAAAGGCAACTCGGGTGGCCCGCTGTTTGGTATGGACGGCAATGTTGTTGGCATCAACACGGCAATTTTTTCGCCAACGGGAGGTTCAGTGGGCATTGGCTTTTCAGTTCCTGCCAACACCGCCAAAAGTGTTGTCAACCAGCTTATAAAATTTGGTGAAACGAGGCGTGGTTGGTTGGGTGTGAAAATTCAGGCCGTAACACCTGATATCGCTGAAAGCATGGGGCTTGATAAACCCCGTGGAGCGTTGGTTGCCGATGTGACGCCAGATAGCCCCAGTGCCAAAGCGGGCATTGAGGCGGGCGATGTGATCGTGGAATTTGATGGTCGCAATATTACTGACTCTAAAGAGCTGCCGCGTGTGACGGCTGAAACCGAAGTGGGCAAAGAAGTTTCTGTCAAAATTATCCGCGACAGCAAAGAAAAAGAAATCAAAGTCACTTTAGGTCGATTGGAAGTTGGTGAAAAGTTGATTGCAAAAGCTGCAGGCAAAACCGCGCCTCCGGTTGCTGCAGCACCGACGACAGTAACTTTGCTTGGCATGACGGTGAGTACATTGACAGATGAATTGCGCATCAAGTTTAAAACTGATGCAAAAATTGTAGGTGTTTTGGTCACTGAAGTGGCCAAAGAAGGTGCAGCAACTGACAAGGGTGTTGAAGCAGGCGATATTATACTTGAGGCAGGCGGCAAGACCGTTGAATCAAGTGCTGATATTTCGGCTGCCGTCGAAGGCGCGACCAAAGACGGAAAAGCTTCCGTGTTGCTGTTGATGTCAAAAGGCGGAAAAGTCGGTGAGACGCGGTTTATTGCCTTGAAGCTTAAAAAATAAAACGGGACGGCCACGCGCCGTCCCGATTTTTATACGCTTCGTGCTTTTATGAAGCTTGATCGTCTTCGTTTGTTGAATTGAAATTGGGAGTGACTGGTCGCAGTGGCGGACGGCGATCGCCAAATACGGCAGGCCGCGGTGCTGGGCGCAGGGGAATCGGTTCATTGAATCCCGGTTGTGGCTGTTGTGATTGAACCAAGAGACTGGATTCGATCCGGCTTTCGACGACGAGATCTTGATGACCGCCAATCAGCAGTAAATGTTCGTAACCATCGCGGCGCACGAGAACGAGGCGGCGGGTTTTATCAATTTCATGAAATTCACTGATCCCTAATCTTTGTCCGCGTCGCCCGCGCACTCTTTGATTAAAAAGTTTGTAAAGAAGGACTGCTAAAATAAGTGCACCCAGCGCTAATGCTGCAATAAGCATTTGGCCATAATAGAGTTGAAGGTCTGGCATGGTTTTTACTCCTTAAACAACGGCTGAAACTATAGCACCACTTTGACCAGAAAATCATGCACTGATTCTGCATGTTAAAAACTCATGTGAGTCTGCGAAAACCATAGGCTTTGGCATATACTGTCCGCTGATTCGAGGGTGGCTAGATGGCGGACGTTGAAAATATAAACAAAGGGATGGGATATTCGCGCTTAGAGCGCGCAGCACGCGGTTCAGCAATATTACTCGCAGTCATTTTAGCACTCGCAGTTAGCTATGTAGCTTGGCGCTATCAAAGCCTAGTTCAGCCATGGATGGTGGTGGCGGGTGCGGGACTTGCTGTTATCGGGCTGCTTTCACTCTTGGCCTGGTTTGCTGGCGTGTTCAGTTTGGTGGGGACTGATTCCGACCGCCAATTCTATGATGCCATGACCGATGCGCTGACAGATTGTTGTGTTGTGACTGACAACAAGGGCCGCGCGATTTATGCCAATGCGCCATATTTGAAGTTAGCCTCAAAGGCTGGTGTTGCCCGGCTTGTTGGGTTTGATGTGTTGTACTCCGGTTATTCCGAATTTGCTGAACCAGTATATCAATTGGCCCAAGCAGCGCGTGAGGGCAAAGTTCTGCACCGTGATGTTCGTGTTGTTGGTGGGTCATCAGCGCCGGGAGCAGATATTGACCAAGCCCGTTGGTTGCGGGTGGCCGTGTCGCCACTCAATTCTAATGGCAAAGGCGGGCGCACATTGTGGCGTCTTCTTAACATCACTGAAGATCGCACCCATCAGGAGCAAGCCTTCACCCGGTTACAGTTTATCATCACTTATCTCGATCATGCCCCAGTTGGATTTTTCTCAACATTGCCGAATGGCAAAGTGGATTACATCAATGCGACTTTAGCAGGATGGTTGGGGCTTGATTTGGTGACGGCGCAATCTGGCGGCATGACACTTACAAACTTGATTGGTGAAGATGGTTCCAAAATTATAAATGCTGTTGAACCTGTGATTGGTGGGCACCGTATCGACCAGTTTAGTTTTCCGATCAATGATTCCAAGGGCGTTCCTCAGTTTCTCGATTTTATGAATCGTTCTGATTTTGACTCTGAAGGAAAAGCCCTGCCGGGCCGCACAATGGTGATGCGCCGCGAACTTTCATCCACTGGCGGCACAACAGTCCATGATGGAGTTTCACAGTTGCTCGCCGCAGTGCCGATTGGCATAGCCGAACTTGATCAAAAGGGAGCAGTCATTGGCGCGAATGCTGAATTCTTGGCGCTTTCACCCACTATAAAATTGGGAAGTTCGCTTTATTCTGCTCTGAAAAAAGATGATAGTGAGGCGGTATCGACCGCACTTCAACAGGTCCAAGCTATCGGTGGCGCAGTGGCCCGACGCGACTGTGTATTTGCGGGCGATAACCCTCGTTCGGTGCAACTTACATTTACGAAGCTTCCAAGTCTCGTCGATAAAGTTTCGGTCTTTGCGTTAGACCGTACCGAAAGCAAAACACTGGAAGTACAATTGGCTCAAAGCCAAAAAATGCAAGCTGTGGGTGAGCTTGCTTCCGGAATTGCCCATGACTTTAACAATGTTCTGACTCCGATTATCGGATTTGCGGATTTGTTGCTCGCAAAGATGCGGCCCACAGACGCTTCATTTGCGGATGTGATGAACATCAAGCAAAATGCTAATCGTGCGGCCAATTTAGTGCGCCAGCTCTTAGCTTTCTCACGCAAACAAACCTTGCAACCCAAAGTCCACGATCTTTCAGAAGCGATGGCAGATTTGGATAATTTGCTGGGTCGCGTGTTGGGTGAAAAGACTGAACTTACTATCACCCATGGTCGTGACCTAGGTTTGGTGTTGGTGGATATTCACCAGTTTGAACAGGTGATTATTAACCTCGCAGTAAATGCGCGTGACGCTATGCCGAAAGGTGGGAAACTCTCGGTTCGCACTTACAATCTGACGCTTGAAAGTGCTCAAACTACAGGACATGTGTTGCCAGAGGGAGACTATGTGGTTTGCGAAGTCGCTGATACTGGCACTGGAATTCCTGCTGATATTCTTGAGAAAATATGGGCGCCATTTTTTACCACCAAAGAAGTGGGCAAGGGCACGGGGCTTGGCTTGTCGATGGTTTACGGCATGGTCAAGCAAACTGGGGGCTTCATTTATTGCGATAGTGTGATGGGCAAGGGAACCACCTTTGTTATATATCTTCCACGCTATGTACCGGATCCCTCTGCCGTTGTCGTTGCGCCGGTTGTTGAAGTTGCGCCAAAGCGAGAAGATTTTTCGGGACGTGGCCGTATTCTTATCGTTGAAGATGAAGATTCAGTGCGGGCCTTTGCAGTGCGCGCCCTCACATCACGGGGCTATACAGTTTTAGAAGCCGATAGCGGTGAAGTTGGTCTTGAAGTTGTTGAAGGCGATGCAGACGGGTTTGAACTTATCTTGTCAGACGTTGTGATGCCCGAGATGGACGGACCAACAATGCTCAAAGAATTGCGCAAGCGGAATATTATGACAAAAGTTATTTTCATGTCTGGTTATGCCGAAGAAGCGTTTGAGAAAAATCTTGAAGGCGCATCTGATTTTGCATTCTTGCAGAAGCCATTTTCACTGAAACAGCTGGTGGAAAAAGTTAAAGAGGTTATGGGCTAATGATGCCAAAATTTCCCACACTTGAAAAATTGGCGGGTGACTTAGAGTCTGGGCGCACTTCGTCTCGTGCACTTGTCGAAGAGAGTTTGAACCGCATTGCCGATCCCGGCGGCGAAGGGGCTCGCGTGTTTATTAAAGTTGATAGGGCCGGTGCACTATCTGCTGCTGATGTTCAAGATGGTTTGCGTAAAAGGGGTCAGGCCCCATCGCGATTTGCGGGCATCCCGTTTTCAGTCAAAGATCTTTTTGATATTGCAGGCGAGGTGACAACCGCTGGTTCTAAAGTGCTCGTTGATAGTCCCCCAGCCAAAAACGATGCGGTGGCTATTGCAGCACTCAAGGCGGCGGGATTTGTCGTCCTTGGTCGGACCAATATGACGGAATTTGCTTATTCAGGTTTGGGTATCAATCCACATTATGGAACGCCCAGCATTCCCTTTGAGCGCAACATAGGCCGCGTACCTGGAGGGTCTTCTTCAGGGGCTGGGGTGGCAGTGGCTGACGGACTTTGCTGTGCACAGCGAACGCATAGCCAGTCGTGGTTCCGAATATGACCCTCGCGTGGCGGGCCGCATTGCTTTGGCAAGAACAACTTCGGCTTCGGACTACATTAAGCTTTTGCAAGAGCGGCAACGCTTGATCTCGGCGTTTTCGGAAATTGCGCAGAGTTTTGATGCCGTGATTTTGCCGACGGTGGCCAATCTTGCGCCACGATTTTCCGAAATTGACTCGGATGAAAATTATTTCAGGTTGAATGGGCTGGCGCTTCGGAACACCTATGTTGCCAATATATTGGATGGATGCGCCATTTCTTTGCCAATGCACTTGGAAGGAAAAGCACCTTCAGGATTGATGCTGATGGCACCGCACGGCATGGATCAAAAGCTCTTTTCCGTTGCAAATTCAATCTCTTATTTATTGTAGTTGAATGGAGCCTTGGCGTGAATCGCGGTTGATTTAATTTACAACCTTAAGAACAGTAAGTTTATTTATTGCAATCTTTGTTCACTTGCGGGTAATAATTCAACTGTAGTTTGTGCTCGAGTTAGGAGGCACTTTTAGTTGTAAAACTAAGGATAATAATTGCTCGTTTAATACGATAGCGGCTCTTCTTGGCAAGCGTGGACTATTGATATTCCACGCGGTCGGAAGTTGAGGCTTGGGTGCACGTATTCTCTCCCCAGAATAGGCAGCTCATTTAACAATGAACGGCCCCACTGCGTGCACCCAGCCTTACCCCATCAAGCGATTTGGCGGGGTCGCAGTGTGAAATTCCCTTCTGAGTCCCTAATTCGTTGAATCCATTTGCGATTATTTTATTTACAAATTGCGCTTGCGTTTGGAACTAAAATAGAACATACAAGAAACATGGGTGGAACATTTGTTTGGTGTTTGCATCCGGGCATCGCAAATGGGATATATAGGAGTGAAAAAAGTGGGACAAGCGCAATTGAAAGTCGTCGATACATCTAACGATAAGAGTAAGGCCTTGGAAGCGGCTCTTAGTCAAATTGAGCGAGCCTTCGGCAAAGGCTCCATTATGAAGTTGGGTGCCAACCAAGTCGTCGAAATTGCGTCGATTTCGACTGGGTCATTGGGCCTTGATATTGCTCTGGGTATTGGTGGCTTGCCGCGCGGGCGCGTTATTGAAATTTATGGACCCGAATCTTCAGGCAAAACCACTTTGGCGCTGCAAACAATTGCGGAATGTCAAAAGGGTGGTGGTATTTGTGCCTTTATCGATGCGGAACATGCTTTGGATGCCGGTTATGCGCGCAAACTGGGTGTTAATATCGGTGATTTGTTGATTTCGCAGCCCGATACAGGTGAGCAAGCGTTAGAAATTGCAGACACCCTGGTGCGTTCTGGTGCCGTTGAAATGTTAGTGATCGATTCGGTTGCGGCTTTGACACCAAAGGCGGAACTTGAAGGTGAAATGGGTGATAGTTTGCCGGGTCTTCAAGCCCGGTTGATGAGCCAAGCTTTGCGCAAACTCACAGCTTCCATTTCCAAGTCAAATTGTATGGTGGTGTTCATCAACCAAATTCGGATGAAAATTGGTGTGATGTTCGGCAGCCCTGAAACCACGACGGGCGGCAACGCCCTTAAATTCTATGCTTCGGTTCGTCTCGATATTCGCCGGATTGGTGCCATTAAAGACCGTGAAGAAGTGGTCGGCAACCAAACTCGCGTAAAAGTAGTTAAAAACAAGGTGGCCCCGCCGTTTAAGATGGTGGAATTTGACATTATGTATGGCGAAGGCATTTCCAAAGTAGGCGAATTGGTCGACTTGGGTGTAACCGCTGGTGTAGTCGAAAAATCAGGCTCTTGGTATTCCTATAATGGCGAGCGCATTGGCCAAGGCCGCGATAATGCCAAGAATTTCCTGAAGCAGAACCCTGATATGGCCAACACCATTGAAGCGGCCATTCGCGCTAACTCTGGGCTGATTGCCGCCAAGATTACTGATGGCACTGCCAAGCCCGATGACGACGACGAGGAGTGATCCTCGCGCGCTCTGCTGGACGTATATCCCCAAGTCTGTTTGTTTTTCTTCAGCCCCAGTTGGGCTGTTGCTCAGGTGGATTGGCGTTTTCAGTTTTGCTTGAGATGATGCGAGGTTCGCCCCACAACGCCTCGCTCGACCCCATGCCCCCGGATCGCCCCCGGGGGCATTTTTGGTTCTGGCTTTCATTGAGCGGAAATTGTGGACAAATCGACAGTTGCCGTCTTAAAGAGCCTCAACATCATTTCTGTGGAAAAAGCTATGTCAAGCCTTGCTCAAATACGGTCAACCTTTCTGGATTATTTCAAGAAGCAGGGCCACGAAATAGTGGCGTCTTCGCCTTTAGTGCCGCGCAATGATCCCACTCTGATGTTTGCCAATTCAGGCATGGTTCAATTTAAAAACGTATTCACTGGCGCGGAAAAGCGCCCCTATACACGCGCTACGACAGCGCAAAAATGTGTGCGCGCTGGCGGCAAACACAATGATTTGGACAATGTGGGCTATACTGCTCGCCATCATACTTTTTTTGAAATGCTGGGTAACTTCTCGTTTGGTGATTATTTCAAGCCGAATGCAATTGAGTGGGCGTGGAACCTGGTCACCAAAGAATATGGCCTACCTGCTGATAAGTTGACGGTCACTGTCTATCACAACGATGACGAGGCCTTTAATCTCTGGAAGAAAATAGCGGGCCTGCCCGATAGCCGCATTATTCGCATTCCCACTGCTGATAATTTCTGGGCCATGGGCGATACTGGTCCTTGTGGACCCTGTTCCGAAATCTTCTTTGACCATGGTGACAAAATCTGGGGCGGCCCTCCGGGTTCTGCTGAGGCCGATGGCGACCGCTTTATTGAAATCTGGAATCTCGTGTTCATGCAATATGAGCAAGTGAGCAAAGATGAGCGCGTGAGTTTGCCTAAACCCTCGATCGACACTGGCATGGGACTCGAACGTATCGCCGCTGTCTTGCAAGGGACGCATGATAATTATGAAACAGATTTGTTTCGTGCGCTCATTTCAAACATTGTTGAAAACACCGGCGTTGCGGCTGAGGGTAAAAACAAGGCCTCGAACCGCGTGATTGCCGACCATTTGCGGGCTTCGTCTTTCTTGATAGCGGATGGTGTTTTGCCCTCCAATGAAGGTCGTGGTTATGTGCTGCGCCGCATCATGCGCCGTGCCATGCGTCATGCTGAACTATTGGGTATGCGGGAACCTCTAATGTGGAAATTGGTGCCGGCCTTGGTGCGAGAAATGGGCGCGGCTTATCCTGAATTGAGCCGTGCGCAGCCGATGATCACAGAAACTTTGAAGTTAGAAGAATCGCGTTTCCGCAACACCCTGCAGCGCGGCCTAAAATTGCTGGATGAAGATTCTGCAGGCCTGCAAAAGGGTGATGTGTTCTCCGGCGAAACCGCATTCAAACTCTACGACACTTATGGTTTCCCGCTGGACCTCACCCAAGATGCTTTGCGTTCGCGCGACATCACAGTTGATACGACTGCTTTTGCGGTTTCAATGGCGAAGCAAAAATCCGACGCGCGGGCCGCATGGAAAGGTTCGGGCGAAGCGAAAACTGAAACTGTGTGGTTTGAAATTCGCGAACGCGTGGGTGGCACAGAATTTCTTGGTTATGATACGGAACAGGCCGAAGGCGAAGTGATGGCATTGGCCAGCGAAGGCCGCGACGTGAGCGTGCTCAGCACCGGAATGTCTGGGGCTATCATTGTCAACCAAACCCCATTTTATGCTGAGTCCGGTGGTCAGACGGGAGACCATGGTGTGATCTCTGGTGCAGATGGTTCGGTTTTTATTGTGACTGAAACGCAGAAGAAACTTGGTGATTTGTTTGTGCATCAAGGTCGAGTTGAAAAAGGTAATTTTAAGCTTGGCGTTGCTGTCGAACTGAAAGTTGATCATGCGCGTCGCTCGGGCAATCGCATTCACCATTCTGCGACCCATCTTTTGCACGAAGCTTTGCGCCGCGTGTTGGGAGATCATGTTGCACAGAAAGGTTCCTTGGTTGAACCGGGTCGTTTGCGATTTGATTTTTCACACACCAAGGGCTTGAGCGCTGAAGAGTTGGCGCAAACAGAAACGATTGCCAACAGTATCGTTTTGCAAAATGATGCCGTGAGCACGCGACTGCTCTCCGTTGATGCTGCAATCGCTGAAGGTGCCATGGCGTTGTTTGGTGAAAAATATGGCGATGAAGTGCGCGTGGTTTCCATGGGCCGCAATGAAGAGGGTGCTGATCGCTCCGTCTATTCATTGGAATTGTGCGGCGGCACCCATGTGGCCCGCACGGGTGATATTGGCTTGGTAAAAGTTATTGCAGAAAGTGGTACAGCGGCAGGGGTTCGCCGTTTGGAAGCGCTGGCTGGCGATGCTGCGTTGACTTATCTCAACCAACAAGATGAGCGCGTGCAAGCTGCGGCTGCAGCCTTGAAATCAACACCTGCCGATATGCTGACACGCATTAAGGCTCTGCTTGATGACCGCAAGAAAATGGAACGCGAATTGAACGAAGCACGCAAGGCTTTGGCCATGGGCGGGGTAGGGTCTGCTGGTGGCGCTGAGCCAGTTGAGGTGAATGGCGTTGCATTTATGGGCCGCGTGTTGCGCGGTGTTGCGACGCAGGATTTGAAAGGACTAGCTGCCGAAACTTTAAAGAAGCTGGGATCAGGTGTGATCGCTTTGGTTGCTGTGTCTGAAGACAATAAAGGCGCCTGTGTGGTTGCTGTGAGTGCGGATTTAACAGCAAAGTATAATGCTGTTGAGTTGGTCAAAGTAGGCTCAATTGCGCTTGGCGGCAAAGGTGGTGGTGGCAGGCCAGACATGGCGCAAGCCGGTGGTCCAGATGGCGTGAAGGCCGACGACGCAGTGGCCGCAGTGAAGGCTGCCTTAGGCTGAAATTTCCGGCCAGACTGACGTGTCATGGTCGGGGTGCTGCAGCGTTTTTAGTTTTGCTAATTCAGTTGGTGAGCGGGTTTGTTCTGTCGAAGATTGCGGCAAGTCCCTCATACTATCGAACCAAGCCACTTTGCTTTCCACTCCAATTTGTGATGTCAGCTGAGGCACAATGTTAGGATTGTCCAGTGTGCCCAGTGCGAGGTCGATGTTGCTATCGCCCTTTTCAAACATGAAAAGGGGCGTTCCACAGGCCGCGCAAAATCCACGATCAACAATGGGCGAGGATTTAAAAATGGCGGGTTCGCCCCGGGTCCAGTTCAATCTTGCAAGGGGCACAGTAACCAAAACTGCACCCCAGGAACCGAAAGCTTTTTGGCACATGCGGCAATGGCAAATGCTGGCGTCGCCTAACTTACCTTTGACATGATAACGCACTGCACCGCATTGGCAGCCACCTGAAATTAATTTCCTCATTGCACCCTCACTCAACCCGTTAGCGATCTGTTTACTATATGTTTGCGATAGTGCCTATCAGTTGAATGCATTGGTTGCTGGGGCGCATTGCAAGACACCACGTTGTTTCCAATAAATTTGAGCCGAGGCACCTAAGAAATGGTAGATATTATTGCGTCCAGAGCTGCTGGCTATAGGCTTACATGGATCATCGCAGCCTTCATGGTGCCAATATTGTTTTTTGGCTTTTTTATGCACAAGTCTCTTTATGAAGAGGCCAGTTTAGCAAATCGAGAACACAGTGGCGCTGAACTCATTCATTACATCATCCCAATCTATGTCGGTGCAGCTGGTGAGAACATTGAAGCCAACGCCATCGCAGCCCTTACATCACGTGGAGTTCAGTATGCTAAGGACTTGAACGCGACCGAAGCGTTTGGCGAACTCGCAAAAACATTAGAGGCGCCGGTGCCTGACTACGCGGCCATTCTTGTCGCTGCGCGGGAGCTCGTTAGTGTTGCGTCAGATAATTCCAATATCATTCTCGATGCTGAGGCAGAGACATTCTATTTGGCATCCACCGTCGGAGTCGGTTTTCCGAGCATGGTCGATTTCCTGAAGACATTGCAAAGAAATACAAAGCGTCATTTGCTAACGTCCTCGTCCAGCGCAGAAACTTTAGCACCCGTTCTATTGGGATTGAGCAATTTGAATTTAACCTCTGCTCAAACTATTCATAATATCCACAAGGCCTACCAAAATTCCACCCACTCTGAAGTCTATAAACCGATGTTTGAAGTTGGCGATGCGGTTGAACAGAGGATATCGCGCTACACAAAAGATATCAGCACTTACTATGCACGACGCGATGTGCAGGCTAACAAAACTTTATTCGAAGTTGCTCAAAATGTTGGCCCAATTCTCGAGGAGTATCGCAAGAGTTGGGGCTTGGCAAATTCAAGATTTGATTTGTTGCTCGAGCAAAGGATCAACGTAGTTACCCGTAAAATTGGCAATCATATTCTTATTGGTATTGCCTCAGTCATGCTTGGCTTGGGGTTGGCGATCGGAATGTTCCGTTCCACTTTACGCAGGCTTGATGGGGTTGAGTTGGCCCACCGTGATGCTGTTGAAGCACGCAGTGAAGCAGAGGAGTTGGCCAAGAGTATTTCAATCATCAACGATGATGTTGTGCGGATGAACCATGAGCTTTCCGACAATGTGAAGAAGCTTAAAAATGCACAAGATGAGTTGGTTAAAAAAGGACGCATGGAGCAGATGGGCCAATTAACGGCCACCATCGCCCATGAATTGAGGAACCCGCTTGGTGCGGTGCGGACCTCGGCGTTTCTCATTGAACGCAAATTAAAAGACAAGGGAATGGGAGTTGAGCCGCAGTTGTTGCGGATCAACAATGGCATCTCGCGCTGCGACAATATCATCACCCAGCTTCTGGATTTCTCACGCACGAAACAATTGGCAACGCGCTCTGATGATCTTGACGGCTGGCTTGCAAAAACGATTGAAGAAGAAGCCAAAACCTTGCCCGCTGTCGTTGAAATTCAATGCATACTTGGCCTCGATGGTTTGCTGGTGCCATTCGATCCTTCGCGTATGCAACGGGCCATTATCAATTTAGTGTCCAACGCATCGGAAGCCATGGTTGGCAATGGCGAAGATCCCTCGAGATTTGCAGTTATAAATCCAGTGATTTCCATTTCCAGTAAAGTGGTCGACGGCTTTGCCCTCATTACCGTTGCCGACAATGGCCCCGGCATTTCGCCTGAAAATCTCATCCGCATTCGTGAACCACTTTTCACGACAAAAAGTTTTGGAACTGGTCTTGGCATTCCGGCTGTTGAACAAATTGCGACGCAACATGGTGGCACTTTGGAGTTAACTTCAGAGTTAGGCAAAGGTGCAGCATTCACTATCAAAATTCCCCTTGTGCAATTGGAAGAGGCCGCAGCATGACCACGACTTCGATCTCAACGTTGGACAGGGAAACTCTGCTGGCCATCCTCGAAAATATACCAACTTCAATTTTCGTGAAGGACGAAAAACTTCGATTTGTGTTTTGTAATCGCCAGAATCGGCGACTCATCAACAAAGAGGAAAATGAACTTTATGGATTTTCGGATAAGGATTTTTATTTAGAAGAGCAAGCGCGAGGATTTCTTGCTGATGATCAGAAGGTTATAGATACGGGCGAAACAATCAAAGTTGAAGAAATGGCGTCCCGCGCAGATGGCATGACGTTGCCAGTTTTAACGCGCAAGGCGAAGTTGGAAACTAAGGACGGCAAAGTCTATTTGATTGGGACCAATACAGATCTCACTGAAATCAAAAAACGCGAAGAGCAATATAGGGCCTTGGCCGAAACTGTTCCGGTTGGTGTCTTGCAAATTGAAGAACATGGCACGGTGAGTTTTGCCAATCCATTATTGCTCGCCTATTTTCACCGCGATGCTGAATCACTGTCGCGCCAAGATATTTGTGAAATATTAGGACGTGATACTGATACTTTCCCTGGCCAAGCGAGCCGCTTTGAATATACGCTAGCCCATACTGACGGCAGTGAGCGGCGCGTTCTCGTGATCAGCTCAGGATGGCTCGCCCTAACTAAAGGGCGCAACCGCTCGGCATTGGTTAGCGTTGTTGACGTTTCTGAAAACACTGAATTGAAGCGCATAAATGAAGAGATATTGCGCTTGAATCAAGAACTCGCAAAAAACATGCAGCAGCTCAAAGATGCTCAGGATGCTTTGGTTAAAAAAGGTCGCATGGAGCAGATGGGGCAATTGACGGCCACTATTGCCCATGAACTCCGCAACCCGTTGGGTGCTGTGCGCACTTCGGCGTTTCTCATTGAACGCAAGTTGAAGGATAAGGGCCTCGGCATTGAATCTCAAATGCTGCGGATCAACAATGGCGTTATGCGCTGCGATAATATTATTACCCAACTCCTCGACTTTTCGCGTTCGAAACAGTTGACATGTGAAGCCGCTGATTTGGATGAATGGCTGGCTGCTCTGGTCGAAGAAGAGGCCAAGCGCTTGCCTGAGATAGTCGAGATAACTTGTGTGCTGGGCTTGGGTGGTATGAAAGTTCCGTTTGATGCCAGTAGGCTGCAACGCGCGGTGGTCAATCTCATTTCGAATGCGTCGGAAGCCATGGTTGGCAATGGCGAAGCGAAACTCGCAAACGTGCAGGGAAAACCGTGCATTGAAATTACGACTGTAATGAGGAAGGATTTTGTGCATCTCTCGGTTAAAGACAATGGCCCAGGAATTGGACCAGAGCTGATTGAAAAAATAAGAGAGCCACTGTTCACTACGAAAAGCTTCGGAACTGGCCTTGGAATTCCTGCAATTGAACAAATCGCCAGTCAACATGGTGGGCGGCTGGATATTATTTCGACGCCGGGGCATGGAGCCGCATTTATATTAGAACTGCCATTGCATGTTACCAACGAGGAGGCTGCATAATTATGGTACCTTTGAATATTTTGGTCGTCGATGACGATATTGATAATGCAAACTCGCTTGGTGAACTATTCGAATTGGAAGGTCACAATCCGCTCGTTGTCCACAGCGGTGAAGCCGCGATTGCCGCCTATGTCGATTCAAATTTTGACTTAGCATTCATGGACGTGATGATGCCGGGGCTCAATGGCGTCGAGAGTTTTCTAGCCATCAGAAAGATGCGCCCAACCGCAAAAGTTTTTATGATGACGGGTTACAGTGTAGAAGAGCTACTCCGGCAGGCCATGTCGCAGGGTGCTATGGGTGTATTGAGCAAACCGATGGATTCACGCGCTCTGCTGAGCATGGTGAATGAAGTTGGCCAAGATGGCTTGGTTGTGGCTCCGGGGTTTGGCGCTGACTATAGCTTGCATTTGCAACATGTGATCAAAGAGTCGGGAATTAAATGTAGTGTTGTGAGCGATGCAAAAGCCCTCATAGCCGCGGACGACGGAGATGAGATGATTATTCTCGATCTCAATCGTTCGCTTATCGATAGTGTGAGTTTTTATGCGAATTTGCGAAAATCGTCGCATTTGCCGCCAACCATTATTGTCACACCGTCCGCTGGTGATGCCAGCGAAGGCTATGATGCGTTGCGCGATTTGTCTGTGACCGGAATTTTGAACAAACCATTTGACCCGCTGGATCTTTTGTCTCGTCTTGAAACATTGGCCGCTTGAAGGAAAACTCATGTCTAAAATATTGAATATACTCGTGGTCGATGATGACACCGAAAATGCCGACGCATTAGCAGAACTTTTTATTTCGGAAAATCACCGGGTGATTGTAGCTTATGATGGCGTGCAAGCTGTTGAGGCTTTCAAAACCAATCAAGTTGATCTTGGTTTTTTTGACGTGATGATGCCAAACAAAAACGGCGTGGAAAGCTTCTTGGAAATTCGCGCGATAAATCCTGCTGCTCGCGTCTATTTTATGACGGGCTATAGCGCTGATGTGCTGTTGGACAAAGCCAAAGATCAAGGCGCTTTGGGTGTGTTTAGCAAGCCCACCGATCCAGCAAAACTTTTAGATGTGCTGGACCTCGAAGCGGCTTAAGTCTTACGCCATTGCCTTCTGCAGGTTTGCATCGACGGCATCGATGAAGCCTTCGGTCGTGAGCCATGTTTGATCAGGACCGACAAGCACTGCCAAATCCTTCGTCATCTTTCCTTGTTCGATGGTGGCAACAGTGATGCGCTCCAGCGTGTTGGCGAAATTTAACAGCGCGTCATTGCTATCAAGTTTTGCGCGATGCTTCAGGCCGCCGGTCCAAGCATAAATTGAGGCCGTGGAGTTGGTGGAAGTGGATTTACCTTGCTGGTGCAAACGATAATGCCGCGTCACAGTGCCATGTGCGGCTTCAGCTTCAACGGTTTTACCATCTGGTGTGAGCAGCACAGATGTCATCAAACCGAGTGAACCATAGCCTTGGGCCACGAGATCTGATTGCACGTCGCCATCATAGTTTTTGCAGGCCCAGATGTATCCGCCGGTCCATTTCATTGCCGAGGCCACCATGTCGTCGATTAAACGGTGCTCATAGGTGATGCCTGCTTTTTCGTAATCGGCTTTGAACTCGGTTTCATACACAGCTTGGAAAATATCTTTGAAGCGGCCGTCATAGGCTTTGAGAATTGTATTCTTAGATGAGAAGTAAACTGGCAGTTTGCGTTGCAGGCCATAGTTCAACGAAGCGCGGGCAAATTCAGTGATTGAATCGTCCAAGTTATACATGGCCAAGGCCACGCCAGCACTTGGCGCTTTGAACACCTCGCGCTCGATCACTGCACCATCATCGCCGACGAATTTCATGGTGAGCGTGCCCTTACCTGGGAACAGAAAATCAGTGGCGCGGTATTGATCGCCGTAAGCATGGCGGCCAATGATGATTGGCTTGGTCCAGCCAGGAACAAGACGCGGCACGTTTTGGCAGATGATGGGTTCGCGGAAAATGCAGCCGCCTAAAATGTTACGGATGGTGCCGTTGGGCGACTTCCACATTTGCTTCAGACTAAATTCTTTGACGCGCGCTTCATCTGGCGTGATGGTGGCGCATTTCACGCCCACACCATATTGCTTGATGGCGTTGGCGGCATCCACGGTCACCTTATCGTCAGTGGCGTCGCGATGTTCCATACCAAGGTCGTAATATTTTAAATCAATGTCGAGGTAGGGCAAAATGAGTTTTTGTTTAATCAAGTCCCAGATGATACGGGTCATCTCATCGCCATCGAGTTCTACAACGGGGTTTGCGACCTTGATCTTATTCATTTAACTGCCTCATGCTATTTTGGTTTATGGGGCGGCTATAGCAGGCGCGCGCAATCGGAGCAATTCGCTTCAAATCGATTATGGTGCAATCTTCAAAATAGTTTTTGAAATTTGGTTTAGCTCAAGCTTGAGCACATTTATTTGAGAGATATTCCAAGTCTTTGCCCATATTTGAATGGATTCAAAAATACCCCCAATAAGGAAATCCAAATGTATTGTGGAGCAAGCAATGCCATTGGCCTTTAGTTCCTGCGCCAAGGTAATTTTAGTTTGCGCTTTAAAGCGGGTGAGAATTGTTGAAGCCGAAGGCGTGTTTACAATGCGAGAAAACAGGGTTCGGTTTTGTGTGATGTGGTCGATTAGCCAATTGAGTGTTGCAAATTGATTTGGAGTTGATGGCAATTCCGAAAGTTGCGGGAAATGTTCAGTCATCAGGCTTTCTAGCAATTCGCTTACAGTATTGAAGTGTGCGTAGAATGATGAGCGCGCAACATTGGCTTTGTCGCAAAGAGTTCGAATTGAAATATCATTCCAGTCGGTTGTTTGGATAAGTTCGAACAATGCCTGTGCGAGAGCCGATCTGGTTTTGGCGATGCGTCGATCAGGTGCCTTTTCCGACAATTTTGGCTTCACTGTTTGAAATCCTTCGCACTATTCAAAACTGGAGTTCCACACAATCTAACAGACGATTATCCGATTTCAGACAATTGTACAATAACTCAACGAGGGACGAAATGATGGATAATCAAAATGAAGGACAGAGCCTATGGCACTTGCGGGTGTTGGTGCGATATGGACTCTACCCTTTGAGTTGGGCGGTAACACTAATGGGGGTCTACTTAATTTGGACAACTGAGATCGATCCGCGAAAAATTTGGGGTATAATCTCATTCAGCCTGCTTGTTTCTTATCTCATTATAGAATGGCTTGTTCCCTATGAAAAACGCTGGTCGATGAGTTGGCGGAGCTTTCTGGCTGATTTGCGGTTTGCCCTTGTGAATGGCGGTGTTGGTGCCGGGTTCTCGGCTGCTCTGGCCTTGTTTACGATTACAATTTCGGGAGAATTGTCCGGACCCGCACATGGCTGGAACCCAGTGGCACAGCTTGTTGCCTGCCTGTTGATATTCGAAGCAGTCAATTATGTTCTGCACCGCGCCATGCACGAGATGCGGGGGAGTGTTGGGAAATTTCTGTGGTCGTTACATGCAGCACATCATTTGCCACCGCGCCTTTATATTATTATGCACGCGGTGTTTCATCCCCTGAATGGTATACTTATTCAAGGGCTGGCGATCATTCTGCCAATCTGGTTGATGGGCTATGATCAAAAAGTAGTTGTGATGTTTTTGATGATCAATGGATTGCACGGTTTGATTTCGCATTTCAATGTGGATGTGCGCATGGGGTGGCTGAACTATATTTTCGTGGGGCCAGAGCTGCATCGCTATCACCACAGTGCCGATGTGAATGAAGCCAAAAACTATGGCAACACGCTTTCGATTTATGATTGGATGTTTGGCACCTTTGTCTATCGCCCCGGTGTGCCACCAGCCGAACTTGGCGTGAATGCTGCGGCAGGAATGCCAGCCTATGAGCGCACTTTTAAAGTTCTTGCTTTGCCCTTCAGTCGCTAGCGCATATGAGCATTGCACTGCTGGCTTTGACAGTGTGGCGAGGCCGTGGCAGGGAGGTGCATGGCACTTTCATCTCCCCCCACTGGTTCGGCAAACGCGCTTCATTACAGGTCTTATCGCTTTTATTTAGGGGCCTTGGCGCTGGTGAATTTCGCCGTTCAGATTGTCTCAGTTGCAATTGCTTGGCAGGTCTATGATTTAACGCGCGATCCATTTTACCTCGGCATGGTTGGCTTGGCGCAGTTTTTGCCGGCGTTGGCTTTGGTGTTAATCACAGGATTCGTGGCTGATCGATATAATCGCCGAATGATTTTGACTTTATGTTTGATATTGGAAGTCTTGGCTGCTGTCGGGCTTTTGGCATTTACAGTGTTTAGACCAGATACAATTTGGCCTGTCATGGGCGTGCTGGTTCTGTTGGGTATTGGGCGCGCGTTTTTTAATCCGGCGTCGGATGCTTTGGCCCCTAATCTTTTATCGAAAGAGGCCATTCCGCACGGCATTTCGTTGGGCAGCATGACATGGCAGACGGCTTCAATTGTTGGACCTGTTTTGGGCGGCTTGCTTTACGGCATTTCCGGTGAGGTTGCTTATAGTGTGGCGACAGTGATGTTGGCCTTTGCCGCAATCAGTGTTTTTATGATTGGTTTTGTGCCGCAAGAAAATCATGTGGAAGAAACCAGTATTGGCACTTTGCTGGCGGGCTTCAGTTTTATCAAAAGTGAACAGATTGTTTTGGGTGCAATTTCACTTGATTTGTTTGCCGTGCTTTTGGGCGGTGCCATAGCACTGCTTCCGGTTTATGCGCGCGATATTTTGCAAGTGGGCCCATGGGGCCTTGGCATGTTGCGGGCTGCCCCCGGTGTTGGCGCCATTGGCATGGCGCTGTGGTTATCGAAATTCGGCATTAAAAATTACGCCGGATTGATTTTATTTTCCTGCGTTGCTGCTTTTGGGTTTTTCACGACAGTGTTTGGTTTTTCAACTTGGACGCCCCTTTCTATTTTCGCTCTCATGTTGATGGGATGCTTTGATATGGTGAGCGTTTATGTGCGCGAAACTTTAATGCAGCTGCGCACACCAGACGAAGTGCGAGGCCGGGTGAACGCCGTGAACCGCGTGTTCATTGGTGCATCCAACGAGCTGGGTGAATTCCGCGCCGGCATGGTGGCTTGGAAATTAGGGGCAGTGACTGCCGTGGTCATGGGCGGCATTGGCACTATGCTGGTGGCTGGGGTGTGGTCGAACTTGTTTCCTCAGTTAAGAAATGCGCGCAAGCTTGATGGGAAGAGTTAATCACGCTATCTCCCGCTAATGGCTGGCACGGATAAAACGCGTGAAATGAAATTTGGACCATCACCTTCAGTGGTGTTGGTGAACCCCCAACTTGGCGAGAATATTGGTATGGCGGCCCGCGCCATGGCTAATTTTGGACTGATGGATTTGCGGCTGATTACACCGCGCGAAGGCTGGGACCGCGATAAGGCGCTGGGAGCTGCTTCAGGTGCGGCTGAGACTGTGGAGTTTATGACAATCCATGACTCGCTCGAAGATGGTTTGCGCGAATTTAATTTTGTCTATGCCACCACGGCGCGGCCCCGCGACATGGTGAAAGAGGTGATGACGCCAGAGCAGGCTGCGGCAGATATGCACTCCCGCATTGCCGCTGGCGAGAAGATTGCCATTCTGTTTGGACGTGAACGCTGGGGGCTTTCCAACGATGAAATTTCAAAAGCCGACGTGATTATCTCCGCACCCGTTAATCCGGCTTACGCATCGCTGAATATCGCTCAAGCGGTTTTGCTGGTGGGCTATGAATGGTTCAAGCCGCTGGCCACATCGCTGGGGCAGGGCACTTCGGAGTTGGAGGCGCTTGAGGGCCCAGGCTTGCGGATGCCGGGCACTGAGCTTGCTTCCAAAGAAATTCTCTATGGCATGTATGATCATCTGGAAGAAGAATTAGCCACCGCAGGTTTTTTCAAATCGCCTGAAAAGCGCCCAACTGTGATGCGCAATATTCGTAACATGTTCGCCAAAGCACAATTATCTATCCAAGAGGTGAAGTCATTACGCGGCATTATTTCTTCACTGACTAGAATGCATATCAGGCGCAAAGAGGGACGCGATGACTAAGCCACGCATTTTATTGTTTGACTCAGGCATGGGCGGGCTGACCGTGGCCAGTGCCGTGGCCAAACAATTGCCGGATGCACATTTGATTTATTCGGCTGACAATGCAGGCTTTCCCTATGGCGCTTGGAAAGAGGATGCATTGCGGGAACGCATTGTGAAAGTTTTGGGCGCTCTCATCGCAAGGGTGAAGCCTGATGTGGTGGTGATCGCCTGCAATACCGCTTCAACTATCGCAATGGCTGCTTTGCGTGATGCTTACCAAGTGCCGTTCGTGGGCACGGTTCCAGCGATCAAGCCCGCCGCCGCGCAAACTAAATCCGGCATCATTGGTGTGTTAGCCACACCCGGCACGGTGAACCGTGAATACACCCATTCTCTGATCCACACTTATGCGTTCCACTGCAAAGTGTTTTTGCATGGTGCGCCACGCTTGGCGGAAATTGCTGAACAGAAATTGCGCGGGCATAAAGTGGACATGGAAGAGTTGAAAGACGAAGTGGCCCCGGTGTTCCGCAAGCGCGATGGTGGCCGCACCGATGTGGTGGTGCTTGGGTGTACGCATTATCCGCTGCTGACGGACGAAATCGCTGAGGTGGCACCATGGCCCGTGATTTACATTGATCCATCATCTGCCATCGCGCGGCGCGTGGCCGATGTGGCGGAAGAGACTCCGCTGCATGGTGCGGCTGATGATGTGCCCGCGCATGGCACAGTGATTTTAACTTCGGCGCGCGGCGAGGCTTCGGAAACACTGACTGCTTATGGCACGATGGGTTTTCCGAGGCACGAAGTATTGGAGATGGGTGTGTGAGGATCGGTTTGGTTACTTCTGTTCGTATCCGCGCATTGACTGCTGAACCATTAGATCGGCTACGTTGGCATCAGTAGTGATTTCAGATGTTTTTAAACCAGCCGTCACACCTGCTTGATCCGCTGCCGAGCGATTTTGACTGAGTTTATATTTGCCTTCCAAATTCTCAATTAGGATTTCGAATCCAATGATTCCCCTCAATTGCGCATCTATAAATGCTTTTGGTGCGTCGCTTGTTGCCCAAGGTTTTGGAAACTTGGCTTCGTGATGGCTTGTTAGCCTATCAACAACTGATCGTAGCATTTGCGGATCATCAAAGAATTTGAGGATGCCGCGGGCATGGACAACAGCATAGTTCCAAGTTGGAACTACCCGGCCGTGTTCCTGCTTTGTGGCATACCAATTTGGTGAGATATAAGCTTCGGCATCCCGAAAAACGACCAACGCTTGGTGATCAAGTTTAGATTGGGTTGTTTGCATATTGGCACGGGCGAGATGTCCAGTGAGAGTTCCATAGTTCCCAATGCTCCGATCTAGAAGCAAAGGCACATGCGATGCGAGCGGACCATCGACACCAGCTGTTACCATAAGCGCAAGGCCGGTTTTTTCAATGTGATCATGTAGTATATTGAGATCGTCTATTTTAAACGCAGGGGGTGTGTAGAGCATGGGTCGCTTCCTCTCTGTGTTACCCCCCTTTTCATAATCACCTATTAGGTGCAAGCTTATTTTTAGCACGGGCAGGGAGTTCACTCATGATTATTTATCCTGATCTAGAATTGCGTAAAGGCCGCCTCGTTAATTTGATCCGAAACCGGATTGATAGCCCGCTGATTTATGATGTTGACCCCGTGGAGGCCGCGCATGATCTTGCGGCTCAAGGGGCCGAGTGGTTGCATGTGGTTGATCTTGATGCGGTGTTTAATGATGGCGACAACACTGATCTCATCAAAGAAATTATCCGCACCGTGGGTTGCTCGGTGCAGGTGGGCGGTGCTATTCGGTCGATCGAAAAAGTTCACAGTTGGATGGATGCGGGTGCAGGCCGCGTGGTGATTGCAACAGCGGCGGTTAAATATCCGCATTTTGTGAAGGTGGCGGCAACCGCCTATCCCGATGCTGTTGTGGTGAGCATTGACGCGCGGGGCGGCTTTGTGGTGGTGGATGGCTGGACCACGACGACGACTTTCACGCCCATCGAATTTGCTCAACAGTTCAAAGACGTGGCGCTGGCGGCCATCGTGTTTACCGATATTGATCGCGACGAAGATTATCCTGAGAGCACCATGGCTCATGCTGCAAGTCTTGCTGCGAAAATCAGAACGCCCGTGATTGTGAGTGGCGTAGTGAAAAGTCTCGACGATATTTCAACGCTGTCTTTTCTACCAAACATAACCGGCGTCATCACTAGCCGCGCGCTCTTTGGAGGAGCCTTCACCTTCGCACAGGCTAATGCGATTGCGACGGAGCAACACGCGAAGAATGCGCCGTTTCGGTGAATTCGGCGAGTTGCACAGCATCGGAAGGGTTATGGGCCTACTTCACCATGTGTTTCAATGTTAGTCTGATGGCAACAATTGCTTGAGTTGACCAGAAACATATGATCGCTACGAATAGCGCTGTTTGTTTTGGTTGGTGCAAAGTTAACGAGTTGGGTACAAGTAGTATTGTTGCAATAATCATCGCCACGCATATTATCTTCACTATTTCTTTTACACTGAGCTTGAATACATTTTCGTTTTTTTTGATTTCTAAAAAAAGATAAGAATATGCTAACCCGATAAGTATGATCGCAGCAAAAATTACAAAGTTTGAAACTTCAATTGAATAGATTTGGAACACAAGCAGTATGGCGGGAAGCGTAAAGCCGGAAATCATCGCCCAACTTAGAGTAAAGTTCGGAAACTCTCTTAGACAACTAGGGAAAATAATTGAACCAATAGAGTTTAACATGAATGCTTATTCCACCAAAATTGGTCTTAATCGCCCAATTAGAACTGATAACCCGTAAAAAAGTATTATTTACTAATCGTATTTAAGTTTGGCATTTAGGGACCTCATCCGGCCTTCGGCCACCTTCTCCAAAGGAGAAGGGCAAAACATTTAACGGTACTTCTACACCTCATCAGCCCTTCGGGTTTGACATCCCCCCCATCTTCCCCTACACGCAGCCCATCAACAGGGCCTTCGCCCTGTTTTTGCTTACCTGTGATGCGATCCTCGCGTCTGTCGGCTGGGAAACTGGTGGCTAGGAAGGTGGGTTTATTCGCTGTGTGGATTACGGAAAAGTCGTTCGACTTTTCTGGTTAATTCTGCAGCAACCGTAAAAATGGATAGAGCAAATGACAAAGCGTTTAGAAGCTAAGTATAAAATTGACCGCCGCATGGGCGAGAACATTTGGGGCCGTCCCAAGTCTCCTGTTAACAAGCGCGAATATGGTCCTGGCCAACACGGTCAACGCCGCAAGGGCAAGATTTCTGATTTCGGCACGCAGCTTCGCGCCAAGCAAAAGCTGAAGGCCTATTATGGCAACATCAGCGAAAAGCAATTCCGCGCTGCTTATGCTGAAGCGTTGCGCATGAAGGGCGATAGCTCTGAAAACCTGATTGGTTTGCTCGAACGCCGCGTGGACGCGCTGGTGTATCGTGGCAAGTTTGCCATCACCGTGTTTGCAGCACGCCAGCTGGTTTCACACGGCCATTTGCGTGTGAACGGCAAGCGTTGCACCATTCCATCTATGCGTCTGAAGGTTGGCGATGTGGTTGAACTGACCACCAAGGGCAAGGAAATGGTTGCCGTGCAGGAAGCGCAAGCCACTGCCGAACGCGACATTCCAGATTACGTTGAATTCGACGTGAAGGCTGGCAGCGTGAAACTCACGCGCGTTCCATCCCTCACCGACGTTCCATATCCTGTTCAAATGCAACCAGCTTTGGTTGTGGAATTCTATTCGCGTTAATTTTTACGCGACATGTTACAATAGAGGGGCTTGCAGCAATGCGAGCCCTTTTTCTTTGGAGAATGCCATGAGCGACTTAGCAATCCGCATCGATGACCTAGAAACACGCGTGGCTCATCAAGAGAAGACGATTGGCGAGTTGAATGATGTGATCACTGCGCAGTGGCGAAAGATGGACGCAATTGAATTTCAGCTGCGCAGGCTCGGCGAGGAAATACAAACGATTGATAGCGGGGCACCTGTTGATCGTCGACCGCCGCATTATTGAAAGGCTCAATCAGGCTAAAGTGAACTGTGTTGGCAAAAACATTGTGACTAAGTCATAAAAATTAAGAGGGATTTGAGTATGCGCTTAAAGTTTATCGCGATTTCATTGGTGCTGCTTTCGAGTCAGGCTTTTGCCGAAACGCAGTGGAAAACGCAAAAATTCTCAACAAACTGCAAGCAAGTTGACGCTGGCAATCCAGATGATGGTGATGAAGGTGATTGGATTATATATCGTTGCAAGGCTGCGGGTTTCACTGCGATGTGGAAGGTATATCAAGAAGGTGTTAGGATGAGCATAGGCTTTGGTAACAAACCCCACACTGCCTTCACCACCCTAACAACGCGTGGGGATTGGCCAATTGTTTGGGGTGGCGAAAAGAAGGGTGGCAAGTTTGTGCCAGACATTGCCATTGCCCGATTTAATTTTGGCGCGGAAGCGCCGCTCGCCTCAAGCCTTGCCATTCTTAAGATACTACCAGACGGCACATCATGCGTCGTCGGCACAGTTGATGGTGGCACGAGCGACAATGAGAAAGCCAAAGCCTTGGCAATCGCTGCGCGAAAGAAATGGACCTGCCAATCTAAGCCACAATTTCTGGATATAAAAAGCTAGCGTTGCTGGAACGCAACATGGATACGGTTTTTAATCGCAGCTATTTATATCAGCCTTGCGGGTTAAAAACTGACCAGCCCATGGCATCAGCCAGCCGTTCTAATGCCAGAGTGCCAAGCAATGAATTGCCATATTCATTGAGCCCCGGTGACCACACGGCGATTGAGGCAATGCCGGGAACGATGGCAAGAATTCCACCGCCAACACCACTCTTTGCTGGCAATCCAACACGGAAAGCAAAATCACCCGAACCATCATAATGGCCACAGGTTAACATGAGTGCGTTCACTCGTCTGGCGCGTTCAGCAGAAATAACCTGACGTCCAGTATCAGGGTGCTGCCCACCTCTTGCCAAAAATCGGCCCGCCATTGCAAGTTGGGAGCAGTTCATTGCAACGGCGCACTGATGAAAATAGACGCCTAATGTTTTTTCAACAGCACCTTTCAGATTGCCATATGATTTCATATAATGGGCCAGTGCGTAATTGCGGTGGCCTGTGACGGTTTCAGATTTTGCCACAGCTTGATCGATAACGATGCTGTCATCAGCGCTCAAGAATTGAATAAACCGAATAATCTCGCCAATGGTTTCGCGGGGCTCATGGCCAGCCGTCACCATGTCAGTTATTGCGATGGCTCCTGCATTAATGAATGGATTGCGGGGAATGCCTTTTTCGTGCTCGAGCAACACGATTGAATTGAAGGCGCTGCCTGAAGGTTCGCGGCCAACGCGTTTCCAAATGGCATTGCCGTGAATGCCTAACGCTAATGTCAAAGTAAAAACTTTTGAAATGCTCTGGATGGAAAATAGCTGTTGAGCATCGCCCACACTGTGGACATTGCCATCATTGGTTGCCACCACCATGGCAAAACCAGCGGGATCAACTTTCGATAGTTCGGGAATGTAATCTGCCACTTTGCCACGTTCTGTGACGGCAGCCATTTCGGCAGATATGTCAGCCAGCAATTCGGTTAAATCCGGCATATGATTCCCAAGTTTTCTGAATTGGTATCTTACGCCTGTTTTTTCGAACTACCAAATTCAGCGACCGCTACGCCTGCGAGAATGATGAGGCCTGCAATCAATGTGGAGTTTGAAATTTTTTCATGAAGGACAGCCCAACCTGAAAGAACCGAAAGCACGGGGATTAAATAAAGCGATGCCCCCATGGTGGTTGAACTGAGATGGGGCACTGCGAAATTCCATGTGACAACGCAAATGACCGTGCCAATCACCGAGAGGAAAAATAGCGAAAAGAACGCTTGGCCATCTAGTGATAATGCCGTCGATAGTGTGGTGCTTGAAAGGAAAACTAATGACGGTGGTGCGCAGAGCAACAAGGTCCAGGCCGTTATTTTGAAGGTGCCATATTTGCGAATGAGGGGTTTGCTGAAAATTACATAGATGGCCCAACCAATGTCGCAGCCCAGCAGCAATATTCCACCCAATAACATGTCATTGAATTTCATGTCACCACCCGCATTGCCTGCGAACAGATAGATTGAACCCACAAACGAAATGATCAGGCCAACGATGCTGGGCAATGTCAATTTATCAGCGCCAATCATCGCTGCGATCAAGGCGATGAGCAATGGCTGCACGGCGATGATCATGCTGCCGAAGCCCGCTGGCACATAGGCATAGCCAAAAATGGAGCCAAGAAAATATCCAAACATGCCAATGACGGCGACGACAAAGAGTCTACCGAAATCTGACTTATCGATGTGAATTCCAGAATATAGAAAAAGGGGTAGGGCGGAAAGTGCTGTGAAGCACATGCGAATGACGATGGCGTCAGACGGGCCAGTGGTGAGTGAAAATGAGCGCACGAATGCGGGTGCTACTCCCCAAACAAAAATGGTGAACACTAGAGCTATAACGGCGCGGGCGTGAATGGACATGCGGTCTGTTTAACATGCCGCGCCTAACTCACAATCGCACTTACGACTTAGCTGTCATGCGCGGCGACTGCTCTGGCGACAGCTGGACGGGCCATCATGGCTTGGCGGTGGGCCATAATTTTTGGCAGTTTGTTGGTGTCCACGCCATCGCTCTCCATCCAATTGGAGATCGTTAGCAAATAGGCATCTGCAACGGAGAATTGTTCACCCATCACCCACGTTCCTTTGAGATAGGCGCTCTCAATAATGGTGAAACAATCCAGCATATTTTGAGGGACTTTAATTTTTAGAGCTTTTTGCACCTCAGGATCATCTGACCAGCGATATCCACGTCCACCGTGAGAATGATTGGGGTGAACTGTAGAAGAAAGGTAAGCATTGAAAGCTTGCATTTGAGCGAGTTGAAAAAGATCAGTTGGAGCTAAATTCGCAGCGGGGAATGTTTGTGCAATGTAAGCGAGAATGGCGACATTTTCGGTCAGCACGCCTTGATCTGTAGCCAATGCCGGTACGCGGCCCTTTGGGTTTAACTTTTTGAACGCATCGCCATTTTGCTCTCCGGCTGCGAAGTTCATGCGGTAAGGCTCGAATTTTGCGCCCGCTTCTTCGAGCGCAATGTAGGGCGCTAGAGAGCAGGAATGGGGAGAATAGTAAAGCGTGAGCATTACGCTTCTACCACACCCTTACCCACCATCAGCTGCTTCAACTCACCAGACTGATACATTTCCATCATAATATCAGCGCCACCAATAAATTCGCCCTTTACATAAAGCTGCGGCACGGTGGGCCAGTTGGTGTAGTCTTTAATGCCCTGGCGAATGGCATCATCGGCCAGCACGTTCACATCTTTGAACGGCACACCAAGGTGCTGAAGAATTTGCACCGAGCGGCCAGAGAAACCGCACTGTGGCATATCCACATTGCCCTTCATAAAGAGGACAACGTCGTTGGTTTTTACGGTTGTGTCGATTTGAGTGTGAATATCAGTCATCTTAATTCTCCAGAACAGTTGTGGTGAGAGCCAGCGCGTGTAACACGCCACCCATGTTTCCTTTGAGCGCAGCATAGACCATTTGGTGCTGCTGCACACGGCTTTTACCTTTGAAGGCCGCTGACGCCACGGTGGCGGAATAATGGTTGCCGTCGCCAGCGAGATCCTTAATTTCGATCACGGCATCGGGCAGGGAGTCTTTGATGAATTTTTCAATTTCGGGGGCAGTCATGGCCATAAAGTGTAGTCCTTTGATTTGATCTTTAAATAGGACGGCTGTCGAGAAATTACCAGTGTTGCCGTTGATCTGGTGAAGTAATGGCGATAAAGTTTGGCCCTCAGTCAAAACGGATCGTCCCATGCCAATTTCTCGTCGCGCATTTCTCACCTCAATGATGGCCTCCGGATTAATTTCGAATTCTGCATTTGCCGAGCAATTTCCGATTAAAGCCAAAGAGGTGCTGGACGTCGCCTATCCGCTTCGTATGCGAAACATGGACTATGATACGGCGGAGCCTGCAGGCACAATCGTGGTCGATCCGCGCAAATGTTTTCTCTATCATGTTTTGGGTGGCGGTAGGGCGACGCGTTACGGTGTTTCGCTGGGTAAATCCACCCATGCTTGGGCAGGTGAAGTCACCATCAACCGCATGGCCGAATGGCCTGTGTGGGTGCCTGCACCCTACCATCTGCAGCAGATCCCTTCGTTGATTAAGTGGAAAGATGGAATGCCGGGTGGGCCTGATAATCCGCTCGGCGCGCGGGCACTCTATTTATATAAAGGTGAGGTTGACACCGTGAACCGCATTCATGGCGGGGCCAAACCAGAATGGATCGGCCACAAAGCGACAGCGGGCTGCATTGGCATGTTGAATGTGGATGTTGTGCATCTGTACTCTCAGGTGCAGGTGGGCACGCGGGTGGTGATGTTGGGGTGAGGGCGCTGCGAATTGAGGCCCTTCATCCTTCTCCGCGCGAAGCGTGGGGAAGGATAAGGGTTACCCCGCCATATAATTCGGGAACCAACCTTCGTGAGCTGATTTTAGTTCGACGATTTGAATTTTAGTTTCCCCGATTTTCAGTGCAGCCTCCGCCGTCACCGTGCCAATGCGGATTATATCAATTCCAGCAACATGAGCTTGGGTTATGATTTTTGCGGATTCGGTTGCTTTGCACGTCAGCACGTAACGCGCTTGGTCTTCGCTGAAGAGGTGTTCGTGGGTCATGGCATCAATACTTCCGCCCAAAGCAGTGGGCAGGGCCATTTCAATGACTGTTGTCACCAAGCCGCCGTCAGAAATGTCATGCACAGCAGTCACTTGCGCGTGATTGATGAGGTTCCGCACGAAGTCGCCGTTTCTCTTTTCGACTGCTAAATCCACAGGCGGCGGTGCACCTTCTTCTTTGCCTTGGATTTCGCGCAAATAAATCGACTGCCCCAAATGCGTGCCATGGCCACCCACCAGCAAGATCGCGTCGCCTTCGGATTTGAAATGCTTGGTGGTCATTTTGCTGAGGTCACTCAGAAGGCCCACACCGCCGATGGCGGGAGTTGGCAGAATGGCTTGGCCGTTGGTTTCGTTATACAGCGACACATTACCGGACACGACCGGGTAATCCAGAGCGCGGCAGGCCGCATCAATACCCTTGAGCGCAAACACAATCTGGCCCATGATTTCGGGCTTTTCCGGATTGCCGAAGTTCAGGTTATCGGTGATTGCGATGGGCTCCGCACCCACGCAAGTGAGGTTCCGCCAAGTTTCGGCCACGGCTTGCTTGCCGCCTTCGAACGGGTCCGCCTGCACATAACGCGGCGTTACATCCGTTGAAACGGCGATGGCCTTATTGGGGCCAACGCGCACCACGCCCGCATCGCCCCCGGGGATTTGTGCAGTGTTGCTGCCGATCAGGCTGTCATATTGTTCCCATACCCAACGGCGTGAACACATATCTGGGCTGCCGATGATTTTGAGGATGGCCGCTTTCAGGTCCGCTGGCGCTGGCACATTGGTGAGTAGGGGGAGCTTTTTAGGTTCCACCCAAGGGCGATCATATTCCGGTGCTTCATCGCCCATTTGCTTGATTGGCAGGTCAGCTTTCACTTCACCTTGATGTTTAATAACAAAGCGTAAGGTGTTGGTTGTTTTGCCGATTATGGCAAAATCTAAACCCCATTTGTGGAAAATCGCTTCGGCTTGTTTTTCCAATTCAGGGCGCAAGACCATCAGCATCCGCTCTTGGGATTCCGACAGCATCATTTCATAGGCTGTCATGCCTTCTTCGCGGCAGGGCACTTTGTCGAGGTCGAGCTCAATGCCCAAATCGCCTTTGGCCCCCATTTCAACGGCGGAAGATGTGAGGCCAGCAGCCCCCATATCTTGAATGGCGATGACGGCACCCGATGCCATCAATTCCAAGCAAGCTTCAAGAAGGCATTTTTCGGTGAAGGGATCCCCCACTTGCACGGTGGGGCGTTTTTCATCGGCTTTATCGTCGAATTCTGCTGAGGCCATGGTGGCCCCGTGAATGCCGTCGCGGCCCGTTTTGGCACCGAGGTAAACGACTGGCAAGCCCACACCTTTGGCTTTGGACAAGAAAATCTTATCGGTGTCTGCTATGCCCACGGCCATGGCGTTGACCAGAATGTTGCCGTTATAGCTCTCGTGGAAGTTGACTTCACCGCCGATGGTGGGCACGCCGAAACTGTTGCCATAACCACCCACACCAGCCACCACGCCAGAAACCAAGTGGCGGGTTTTGGGATGGTCGGGTGCGCCAAAGCGCAAGGCGTTTAACGCCGCGATGGGACGTGCCCCCATAGTGAACACATCACGCAATATGCCACCCACACCGGTGGCGGAACCTTGATAGGGTTCGATAAATGAAGGATGGTTATGGCTTTCCATTTTGAAAATGATGGCTTGGCCATCATCAATATCTATCACACCAGCATTTTCACCGGGGCCAATCAAAAC
>JANPGD010000085.1:0-17870 GCA_031423845.1 Hyphomicrobiales bacterium
AGTGCAAATCAAATCTCCACTAGCCGTAACAATGTCAACAGCGATGAGACTATCAATTGTCAAACCAAATCGGCGGCTAAGCCAACCCATGCCACCACCGAGGGTGAGGCCCGCAACACCTGTATGGGAAACAACACCAGCGGGGACGACTAATCCATGAGGAGCGCCAGCTGCATCTACACCACCGAGCAACGCCCCGCTTTCAATACTTATCAATCGCGCAACCGGGTCAATGTTGATTTGATTCAACTGCGAAAGATCGAGCAACACACCATCATCACAGGTTGATAGCCCAGGTAAACTGTGGCCACCTCCGCGCACGGCAAGTGGTAGCGCATGGCGCCTTGCAAGTTCAATCACTTTCAAAATATCATTTTGATTTTTGGCTTGGACTATTGCCAGTGGCTTGCGATCAATCAGGCCGTTCCAGACGCGACGCTTGTTATCATATTCAGGACTATCTGATAAAACCAATTGTCCGGCAAAGCTTGTTGCGTTTAAAGAATTCAGCGGCACCTCAATTCTCCTAAAACCGAAGTCTCATTGCCCCACTCGAATTAACTCCCGTCTTTGGAGCAACTAGTCAATAGAATTTTAGTTCGTGGCCTAAAGGTCAGAGGAAACTTAGAATTTCTTTTAATTATGTCTTGCTCGACCTATAGTGAGCCTCTCACCCACCGTCATCCCTGCGAAAGCAGGAACCTAGCTTTCCACGAATTCGAATATAGCTATGCTGGTTTCCTGCTTTCGCAGGAATGACGAGGAGTGGGGTGGGGTGTCTAAATCTAATTATGCTCTAATGCAAAATCTGCTCCAAGAACAATTTCGTTCTGGGGCTCTTCGGATTTAGGAAGAATTCATTGGGCTCATTCTGTTCAACGATCTGACCTTGGTCCATGAAGATCACGCGGTTGGCCACTTGTCTGGCGAAGGCCATTTCGTGGGTGACGCAAAGCATGGTCATGCCGCCTTGGGCAAGATCGACCATTACATCGAGAACTTCTTTAATCATTTCAGGATCAAGCGCCGAAGTGGGTTCATCAAACAACATGATCTTGGGGTTCATACAGAGTGCACGGGCAATCGCCACGCGCTGCTGTTGACCACCAGAAAGTTGGCCCGGATATTTTAACGCCTGCTCAGGAATTTTTACGCGGGTGAGAAACTTCATCGCGGTTTCTTCAGCCTGCGCTTTTGGTTCTTTACGCACCCACATGGGCGCTAGCGTGCAGTTTTCCAAAACTGTTAAGTGCGGGAATAAATTGAAATGTTGAAACACCATACCCACTTCGCGGCGCACATCGTCAATGTTCTTCAAGTTCGTGGTGAGCGGAATACCGTCCACAACAATGTCACCTTGTTGGTGTTCTTCCAGCCGATTGATACAGCGGATCATGGTGGATTTGCCGGAACCTGACGGCCCGCAAATAACAATGCGCTCACCCTTTTTAACATCAAGGTTGATGTCGCGCAGCACATGGAACTGACCGTACCATTTATTGACGCTTTTCATAACAACGGCGGATTGGTCCATTTTTACCTCGTGTAACCAGTGTTGAGCTTGCGCTCAATAAATTGGGAATAGCGCGACATAGAAAAGCAGAAGGCCCAGTAAATCAGCGCCAGTGCAAAATAACCCGTGTTACCAGTTTGCGCGGAGGCCCATTTTGCATCGTTGAAGCCCGATTGCACAATGTTGAACAAATCAAAAATACCAATGATGGAGACCAGGCTTGTGTCTTTAAATAAGCTGATAAAGCTGTTCACAATACCGGGGATAACAACCTTCAAAGCTTGCGGCATGACCACCAGCAACATCATGCGCCAATAGGATAAGCCCACCGCCATAGAGGCCTCATATTGGCCTTTGGGAATGGCTTGCAGACCACCGCGCACCACCTCCGCCATATAAGCTGCGGAGAACAGCCCCACACCCACAAGTGCCTTCAACAATTTATCCGGGTTGATTCCAGGCGGCATGAACAATGGGAACATGACAGAGGCCATGAACAGCACTGTGATTAGAGGAACTCCGCGCACGATTTCAATGAACCCTGTGCAAAGAGTTCGCACCACTGGCATTTCAGATCGCCTGCCTAACGCCAGCAGAATGCCAAGAGGAAGTGAAGCCACAATGCCTGTGATCGCCACGATGAGTGTGACCAGCAAGCCGCCCCATTGTTCGGTGCCCACTGCTTCAAGACCAAAGCGACCACCTGTCAGCAATACATATGCGATGATTGGAAATGCGATGAAAAAGAACAACGCATTCCAACCTTTGTAAGGGATCTTCGGAATGAGCAGGCCAGCCATTGAAAGCCCACCCAGCAAAAATATCGTGTTAGGACGCCAGCGCTCTGCGATGGGATAGAAGCCATAGACCCATTGCAAGGCTTTGGCTTGCACGAAGGGCCAGCAGGCCCCTGCTCCTGCGGCATTACAGGGTTCGCGGTCCGCTGCCGTCCAAACTGCATTAATGATCGCCCATTGGAATATTGACCAAAAAGCCCAACCCAGAAAGAGTGCGATAATGATGGTGCCAAGACCACTCAGCGGCGTTGGAGCAAAACGATCCCGCAGCTTGGCCAACAGACCAGAAGTGCTGGTCGGAGCAGGTAATTTTGGAGCGTCGATTGTTCTCACATAACTTAGCGTCATGGCTTAGCGCTCCACCATTTTCATGCGGCTATTAAACCAATTCATAAAGGCTGCGGTGAGCAAACTCAGGCTTAGATAAACCACCATAAGAATAAACACCACTTCAATGGCTTTGCCGGACTGGTTGTTCACCGTGCCGCCGGCATACATTAAATCAGGAAAGCCCACCGCGATGGCGAGCGACGAGTTCTTCGTCAGATTGAGATATTGGCTGGCCAGCGGCGGAATGATGACGCGCATAGCCTGCGGAATGATCACCAGCCGCAACGCCATACCACGGCTTAAGCCCAAGGCACTCGACGCTTCTGATTGACCATGGCTCACAGCTTGAATGCCGCTGCGCACGGTTTCGGCAATGAAGGTGGCGCTGTAGACAATCAGCGCAATCAAAAGCGCCGCCATTTCCGGCACGATCGTCATGCCACTGGTGAAGTTGAAACCTTTCAACTCCGGATAGTCAAAGTGGAGCGGCCAACCCGCTAATGCCAAACCAACGAAAGGTGATAAAATAATAATAGGAATCGAAATCAACCAAACGGGTGTAATTTTGCCGGTCTCGTCTTGGCGCTTTCTGGCGCGTTTACGAAACAGCCAAGTGCCGATTAGAGCGACGATCAGGAACAATAATCCAATCCATGCCCCCGAACCAAAATTTGGATGCGGCATGACAATGCCTTTTTTGCTGAGGAAGATGCTACCGAAAAAGCTATAAGCATCTTTCACACCGGGCAAAGGTTTCAACACCAGCGCGTACCACATGAAAATTTGCAGCAACAAAGGGATGTTGCGAATGAGTTCAATGTAAAGCGTTGCTGCACCCGCCACCACGCGATTTTTCGAGAGGCGCATGACACCGACCACAAAACCAATAATGGTGGCAAAAATGATACCGAGCACGGCCACCAGAATGGTGTTCAAAAGACCCGCAACAATGGCGCGGCCATAAGTAGAATTCGATGAATACTCGATCAGCGAAGTGCTGAGGTCAAAGCCTGCAGCTTGCGTTAGAAAATCAAAACCAAAATTCTGATTTAGTTTTTTGAGATTGGCTTGGGTGTTGCCAATAATTTCAGAGAGCCCCCACAGCAACAACAGCACAACAATAATCTGCGAGGCATAGCCTCTGATTTTGGGATTATAAAACCATGATTCACCACTTGCAGCTGCGGGCGGCGGCACAGATTTTGGCTGTTGGGAAATGTCTGTCATTGAAATGACCTGTCAAAAAAAGAGCCCGTGCGTCGCACAGGCTCTCTCATTTTTAACTTAGCGAATTGGCGGAGCGTATTGCAGACCACCAGCGTTCCACAAGGCATTTTTTCCACGAGCGATTTTCAACTGAGCCAAATTGCGCTCAAAGATTTCTCCGTAGTTGCCGACTTGTTTTACGATATTATAGGCCCAATCCGGACCAAGGCCCAGGCCTTTGCCGAAATCATTGTCAGCATCCGTGCCGTCTGGGTTTTTCACTTTAACAGAAAGCAAACGCTGAATTTCTGGATTGGCCGAGGCCTTCATTTCATCAACGTTCTTCGATGTAACACCCAGTTCTTCAGCATTCAATGTTGCATAATAAGTCCACTTTACAACGTTGAACCAAGCCGCATCGCCTTGACGAACGACAGGGCCAAGTGGTTCTTTCGAAATAATTTCGGGCAGAACCATATGGTCCGCTGGATTGGCGAATTTCAGCACTTCAGCATAGAGGCCCGATTGGTCGGTGGTGAACACATCGCAACGACCTTCTTGGTAGGCTTTCAGAACTTCTTCGTTCTTTTCGAAAGCCACAATCTTATATTCCATTTTGTTGGCCTTGAAATAATCTGCAAGGTTCAACTCTGTGGTGGTGCCTGTTTGTGTGCAAACTGAAGCGCCATTCAGTTCCAATGCTGACTTTACGCCAAGCTTGGTTGGAACCATGAAGCCTTGACCGTCATAATAGGTCACGCCAGCGAACGAAAGACCCAGTGTTGTATCGCGGCTCATTGTCCAAGTGGAGTTGCGTGACAGAACGTCAATCGCACCAGACTGAAGGGCGGTGAAGCGCTCCTTGGCAGACAAGGGCGAATACTTAACCTTGGTTGCATCGCCCAAAACAGCAGCGGCTACGGCTTTGCAGAAATCAACATCGAGGCCGGTCCAATTGTTGCTTTCATCTGGATTGGAGAACCCAATCAGACCTTGGCTCACGCCGCATTGTACAAAGCCTTTGGCTTTCACATCATCCAATGTCGCAGCGTTGGCGGCAGCGGCGGTAAGGCCGAAGACTGTCGACAAAGCTAGCAATTTTAAAAGTTTCATATTTTATTCTCCCTAAATACCCATAATGACATTGTATCTATTGTTTGCTGTTCTCATGCAGCTAAGAATGAGTAGAGCCGCTATTTTGGGTGTGGTCAAGTCAAACCGCTTTGGGAGGTCATTATGAGAAATATATTCTCATCTTTCGCTTCAGTATTCATAGGAATAATCGCTGCTTCTTGGGGGCCGCTAACTGTCGCCGCGCTGGCCGAAGATAAAGTTACAGGTACGTTTTTTCTCGGAGAAGATAATTGCACCAAAACAGGTGGCAGTTCAGACTGCAAATTGAATTTTCAAATTTCGGGTGATGCAGCTCGCATACTTTACGACCGAATGAAAATCAAAGCCGTCAAAGATGAATGCACAGAAGGCCTCTTGAAAGAAGACGGCGGCGGGCTTCGCTGTTATTTTACTGATGAAAAAAACTATGATTGCGACTTTGGCTATAATTTTGCTCACAAGAAATTTACAGGTAGCGATGTGATTTGCTAGTCAATAAAAAAACCCAGTTAAAATTTCTATGCGCGGAAGTTGAGTTCCGCGCATAGAACAATCACTCAATATCCCATGCAATCTGCATAGGCATTGCGGTATACGCGTTTGCGTCTTTCAGTTCCTGAAATGGCTCCAACAACGCCACCGCCGATTGCGCCAAGAGCTAATCCTGGAACCAATCCTTTGTTACCGTTGGTGATGCCGCCAATAAATAAACCAGTCCCAGCGCCGAGGGCAACGCCAGTGCCTACACTGCGGTTGACCATGTGTTCTGATTGACGCTTGGCATAGATCTTACATTTGGTCGAGCGGCTGCTAGCAAAGCTTTGGTCAGCCGATGCAATCAGCATAACTGATGCCAATGCGGCACTCATTGCGATTGTAACAAATTTCTTCATGATCATCTCCTATTGTTGATTGTGCAAATCTAACCGAAGCAAGATGAACTGAATATGAACTATTCCAGCCGCGCTGGAAAGCCTTCTGCACGAAGATCAGTAGCCAGCGCATCTTCCAGCAATTTTGCAATTTGCGTCGATTGGGCGCTACCACCGTAAGCGGCTTTACCCTTGATGAAAGTTTGATTGGTCATGCTGGCTAAATCCAGCGGCACACCGAATTCTTTTCCGAAATTCATGGCAAAACCCAAGTCTTTGAGCGCCAAATCCATGGTGAAGGCAATATCATAGCTGCCGTTGAGAATGAGCTGACCTTCAGTTTCATGCACAAAGCTTGAGCCGCTGGACGCCGCAATCGCCCGCCACGCTTGTCCCAAATCGAGTCCGCCTCGTTTAGCTAACATGAGTGCTTCAGCATCCGCGACGAGATGAATGAAAGCCAGCATGTTAGTAATGACTTTGATCACAGCTGCGGAACCGATAGGGCCCATGTGGAATAATTTATTACCAATGGCTTCCAGTGCTTTGTGATGGAGTTCGAATAAGTCTTTGTCTCCGGCTGCTAAAACGGTGATTTCGCCGCGAGCTGCAAGGTGCACACCGCCGGTCACAGGAGCTTCCAACGTGCGGATGTTATGTTCAGCAGCAATAGCCGAAAGGCGCTGAATATCATCACGGCCCAGTGTTGAGTTTTCAATCCAATGGGCACCCGATTTCATGTGGGGGAGAATTTGAGCCAAAACTTTTTCCGAAATTGCTGGCGACGGCAGGCAAGTGAAAACATGATCCACCGATTTCGCAAGTTCAGCAGGAGACGTTGCCCACTTGCCACCCGTTGCCAAATGACGTTCGCCCAACTCTGGGTTCATGTCATAAACAGTCACATCAAAACCCGCTCTGATGAGACTCATAGCAATGTGGCCGCCGAGATTGCCGAGGCCTATATATCCGTATTTCATACATTCACCGGATAGTTAGTCATTTCGAGATGTAACTTATCGCCAGTATAGGGGTGAGCGAGTGCGACCTCTTCATCCAGCTCCACTCCAAGTCCCGGTTCGGTAGGCGGGATCACATAGCCCTGCTCCCAACGGATTGGTTTTTTCAAAAGTTTCGAATGCATGCCGCCGAATGTTTCGATGCTTTCCAGAATTAGGAAGTTGGGCAAAGATGCGGCGTAGTGAATGTTAGCGGCCGCCTCGATAGGGCCAGCATAGAGATGTGGCGCAATTTGCGCGTAATAGGCTTCGGCCATACCAGCGATTTTTTTGGCTTCCATAATGCCACCCACACGACCCAGTGCCATTTGCAGAATTGAAGCCGAACGGCATTCGAGTACGCGCGCGAATTCATACTTTGTCGTGAGGCGTTCACCTGTAGCGATTGGTATAGACGTTCCCCTTGCCACCAAAGCCATTTCCTCAGGCTTCTCTGGGGGTGTTGGTTCCTCAAACCACAACGGATCATAAGGTTCGATATGTTTAGCAAAACGAATGGCACCAGCCGCTGTAAATTGGCCATGGGTGCCGAACAACAAATCGGCTTTGTTGCCAACGGCCTCACGGATGAGCTTGCAGAACTTGGCGCAAAGTTCCATCGATTCGAGCGAAGGTTGGCGGGGATCGAAGGATGAATAAGGAGCAGCCGGATCAAACTTAATTCCCGTAAACCCTTGGCTCACATAATGAGCGGCACGTTCGGCAGATTGTTCGGCGTTCCAATAGATTGCATCAGTTTGGCCGTTTGCTACATCTGGATAAATATAAGTATAGGAGCGCAGCTTTTCGTGCACTTTGCCGCCGAGCAGTTCATAAACTGGTTTGTTGGTGGCTTTGCCAATAATATCCCACAGAGCAATCTCAATGCCAGAGAGCACGCCCATTAAAGTCACATCAGGGCGCGCTGTGTAGCCGGAGCCATAGACGCGCCGCCACATCGCTTCAATGTGGAAAGGATCCATACCTAGAACTTGGCGCTCAAACACATCTTCGATCATCGCCGTCATGGCTTTGGGGCCAAAGGTGGCACCATAGCATTCGCCAATTCCTGTAATGCCGTTGTCGGTGGTGAGTTTCACAAAGGTGAAATAACGCCCGCCCCAGCCTGGTGGTGGGTTCCCTACAATGAAGACTTTAAGATCGGTGATTTTCATGGCTGCCTCTTTGGGCTGAGTATTGCAGAGATTCTTGATTGGCGAAACGGCAAGTGAATTGTCCTCTCGTTAATATATTTCACCATCCAAACGTCTTGCCAAAGCAGTGTGAGCAGGTTCACATCAAGATATGAGCGACATATTTGATTTCATAATTGTTGGTGCAGGATCGGCTGGTTGCGTGCTCGCTGATAAGTTGACGGCCAGTGGTCGACACAAAGTTCTGCTTCTGGAAGCGGGTGGTAGTGACCGACGATTTTATATCAGTATGCCGCTTGGCTATGGCAAGTTGTTCTATGACCCAAATGTGAATTGGCTTTACAAAACTGAACCAGATCGCGGTCTTGCTGGCCAACAAGACTTATGGCCACGCGGCAAAGTTTTGGGTGGATCAAGTTCGATTAACGCCATGGTTTACATTCGTGGACAGCGCGAAGATTATGAAGCTTGGAAAACAGCAGGCAATATGGGCTGGGGCTGGGATGATGTTTTGCCTGCTTTCAAAGCCTTAGAAGACAATGAGGCTGGTGCTGACAATTATCGTGGGGCTGGTGGACCTCTGTTTATCAACGCCAACAATCGTGGTCGCCACGCTTTGTGCGAACCCTTCATTGCAGCAAGTGCGGCTGCGGGCCTGCCTTATAATCCTGATTTCAATGGCGCCACACAGGAAGGTGTTGGTCATTATCAAATGACTATAAAAAAAGGTCGACGCAATTCAACAGCACGTGCATTCTTAAGGCCCGCCATGAAGCGCAAAAATTTGCGCGTTGAAACCCATGCCCATGTGACGCGCATCTTGTTTGAAGGATTGCGTGCTGTGGGTGTTGAATACGTGCAAAATGGAGTCACCAAAACGGCGCGCGCTTCGGCAGAAGTTATACTCTCCGGTGGTGCCATAAATTCACCTCAGCTTCTCCAACTCTCGGGTATTGGCCCAGCTCCGCTTTTAAAATCACTTGGGATAGATGTGCGCTTGGCCAATGCCAATGTGGGGGCAAACTTACAGGACCACCAAGGGATCAATTATACGTGGCGCATGAAAGTGCCGACGTTGAATGATGAGTTGCGGCCATGGTGGGGCAAGCTGCGTGTGGGCCTCAAATACTTACTAATGCAAACCGGACCGTTGAGTTTGAGTATTAATCACGGCGGGGGCTTTTTTCGAACCAGTGTCAAACATGACCGCCCCAATATGCAGCTCTATATGCAGGCGTTTTCGACCCTGCTGCCAAAAGCAGGCGAGCGCCCGATTTTGTCGCCTGATCCGTTCTCCGGCATGTCACTGGGGTTGTCTAATTGCAGACCGACCTCGCGTGGAGAAATTATGATTTCATCAGCTGATCCATTTAAGCATCCACGCATTGTGCCAAATGTTTTTTCGACGGCCAATGACGTTGAAGAAATGTTGGACGCCGTGAAATTTTTGCGGGTGATTGCCGCACAAAGTCCTCTTGCCGAATTATGTGCAGAAGAATTGCGCCCCGGCCCCGCTGTGCAAAGTGATGCAGAAATCATCACCGATTTCCGCCAGCGCAGCGGCACAGTTTATCACCCATCTTGCACGTGCCGTATGGGGCCAGATACCAAATCATCGGTGGTTGATTCACGGTTGCGCGTGCATGGCGTTCAAGGGCTTCGGGTGATTGACGCTTCAGCATTACCTTCAATCACATCTGGTAATATCAATGCACCCACAATCATGCTCGCCTGGAAAGCGGCTGATATGGTTTTGGCGGATGCTAATTAGATGACACCACACACCGTCGTTCCACACCGGTCTTTGACATATAGGTTCCGGTTTTGGGATTGAATGATGTGTATTTATTGGCGCAGTAAATGTTCCAGTCTGCTGAGCCTGCGGCCAAACCCAGTTTTTGTGGCACTAATACAGGATTGGGCTCTACAATTTTTTCTACGACTTTCTTTTTTACAATAGCCGGAACACTCACTGCCACTGGTTTCGGCTCACCCATGCAGCCTTGCAATGCGATGTCATATTTATGCTGCCACAGCACTTTGTCTTTGGCGCGAGCGTCAGCGAAATCACGGGCATAGGCGGCGCAATAAGCGGGCTTATCGGCCAGTGCGGGCGTCATCGTTAAGATGCCGACGGCAAGGATTATGAGGGCGCGAAATGCGTTCATTGAACTTCTCCATTGGCCCCAACCCTGAGGGCTTTTAAGAAGTTAAATGTGGCAAAGCCACGACATTAGTTTTGATTTTTTAAAATGTCTTTGGCAGCGGCAACTGCTGATGAAAAACAAGCTTGCAGCAAATAACCGCCTGTGGGTGCTTCCCAATCTACCATTTCACCAATGGCATAGGCATTGCCGAGTGATTTAATTTTGAAATGCTCATCAAGTTCGGTGAGAGCTACACCACCTGCCGACGAGATTGCGCGCACTAAACTTGCAGGCCGCATGATTTTTATGCCAACAGCTTTAATGCCTTCGCCCGTAACAGGCGCACCAGTCTCACGCAGCAAAGAAATTCCAACAGGCGAAAGGCCAGCGGCTTTGCGCAACCAATTCGATTGACTGTCTTTACCGCGTGGGCGGGCCAAGCGCTCGTTCAATACTTCTGCGGTGAGATCGGGGCGTAAATCAACTTCTAAAATTTGGCCTGGCTGATCACGCATATGACGGGAGATGGCATAGATAGCACCTCCTTCAATACCCTCACTGGAGATCATCAATTCACCGCGCACTTTGGTGCCTGCGTAATTAAGACCGACATTCTTTACAGGTGCGCCAGCAAAGCGATTGCGGAACACGGGAGTCCAATCGACAAGGAAGCGACTGTTAGCCGGGCGGAAAGAATTTACGCGGATATTTTCTGCGCGAACAATGGGTATCCATTCAGCATCTGATCCCAGCTGCGGCCAACTGGCTCCACCCATCGCGAGAATTGTTGTGTTGCCGTCAAAGCCTTGCCAGCGGGTGTTTGATTTTAAAATGACCCCTAAACTTTCGAGTCGCTTCAACCAAGCGCGTAGCAGTGGCGAGGCTTTCATTTGCTTGGGGAACACACGGCCTGAGGAGCCAACGAAGGTTTCAATGCCAAGTCCATTGACCCACTCCACCAAGGCTGACGGCGGGAATGCACGAATAGCAGGCGTTAGAAATTCTTTAGCGGGGCCATAACGCTCCAACAGGGCTTCCATCGGCTCAGAATGGGTGAGGTTTAAGCCACCGCGACCGGCCAACAAAAACTTGCGAGCGGGCTTTGACATGTGATCAACGATGGTGACTTTAACACCACCTGTGGCCAGCACTTCAGCGGCCATCAGGCCTGCCGGGCCAGCGCCGACAATGGTAACTTCTAACTGTTGCACGAAATGGGAACCTTAATAGGGCAAATCAAAATACTGTTCGGCGGTCATGCTATAGATGTCAACAGGTTCAAGTTTGCCCTGCCCCACAGGATAATCCGGATGCACGCTGGTGTGTTTCATGCCAATACGGGTTGCAAGGCGCACTGAGGCTGTGTTCTTGGCCATAATTTTGCACCACATTTTCTTGGCTTGAAGACGTTCAAAGCCCTGCCCCAATAATGCGCGGCCGATTTCACTGCCGAAACCAATCGACCACAACGCGGGGTGCAAACCCCACCCCATTTCAAATGAGTGGTCTTGATGTGAGATGAGAAATCCATCGCCGACCACTTCACCCGACATGCGCTCTTCAGCGGCCAGATGGAACACGCGGCGGTGAGCATCACCCTGCACGGCCACTTGGCGACGGACAAAATCATTGACCGCATCTTTATCTTTGAGCTTGTGCGCAATGAAGCGCTGATAGCGCTGTTGGGTCATAAATCCAGCCAAGTCGGAACTGTCCTGCGCTTCAATTTCACGCAAGATGAGGTTTGGTGTTTCTATGGCTGTCAGAATCGAATGAATGAGCATGGGAACAATCTAAACTGCTGAGGCGCTAAACGGAACACCCTTCTTGTGGACAAGATTAACATGTGGTGATGCGCGATATGACGCAAGCTTAAAATACTACTTAAACTTACTCAACGGCTTTGGTAGTCTCGTGCAAACCTATAGTTTTCGGAGAATGAAATGGACGGTAACAACACAAATAGTGCTGGTAAATGCCCTGTGATGCACGGCGCCGCCAAGCAAATGACGGCCGCAGCACGGTCCAACCGTGATTGGTGGCCAAATCAGCTCAATCTCCGCGTTCTGCATCAAAATTCTGCGCCGTCAAATCCACTGGGTGAAACCTTTGATTATGCCGCTGCATTTAAGAAGCTTGATCTGAAAGCTGTTGAAAAAGACATCTTCGCATTGATGACGCAATCGCAAGACTGGTGGCCTGCTGATTTTGGTCACTACGGTCCATTCTTCATTCGCATGGCGTGGCATAGTGCCGGCACCTATCGCACGGCTGACGGTCGTGGCGGTGCGAGCTCAGGGACACAGCGTTTTGCGCCCCTTAACAGTTGGCCAGACAATGGCAACCTCGACAAGGCGCGTCGCCTTCTGTGGCCGATTAAACAAAAATACGGCAACAATCTTTCATGGGCGGACCTTATGATTTTTGCTGGGAACTGCGCCCTCGATTCAATGGGATTCAAAACTTTTGGTTTCGGCGGTGGTCGGTCCGATGTTTGGGAGCCGGAAGAAGACATCTACTGGGGACCAGAAGGCAAGTGGCTCGAAGACCAGCGCTATTCCGGTGACCGCGATTTGGAAAACCCACTCGCTGCTGTGCAGATGGGTTTGATCTATGTGAACCCAGAAGGCCCGAACGGCAATCCTGACCCCCTCGCCTCAGCCCGCGACATTCGTGAAACATTTGCGCGTATGGCGATGAACGACGAAGAAACTGTGGCGCTGATTGCTGGTGGCCACACATTTGGTAAAACCCATGGTGCAGGCCCTGCTTCACATGTTGGTGTTGAACCGGAAGGTGCGGCCATCGAAGCGCAAGGCCTTGGTTGGCTGTCTAGTTTTGGCAGTGGCAAAGGCGGCGATTCCATAACTTCCGGCCTTGAAGTGACATGGACCACGAAGCCCACACAGTGGAGCAATGATTATTTCTCGATCCTGTTTGGTTGCGAATGGGAACTGACCAAGAGCCCAGCAGGTGCGCATCAGTGGAAGCCGAAGGATAATAAAGGGGCTGGCACAGTGCCAGATGCCCACGATCCATCAAAGCGTCATGCACCCTCCATGCTGACGTCAGACCTTGCTTTGCGCATGGACCCTGCCTACGAAAAAATCTCGCGGTGCTTCCACCAGAACCCTGATCAATTTGCAGATGCCTTTGCGCGGGCTTGGTACAAACTCACGCACCGCGATATGGGACCGAGCATTCGCTATCTCGGCTCCATGGTTCCGGCTGAAGAACTGATTTGGCAAGACCCTATTCCGGATGTGAAGCATCGATTAATCGATGCAAACGACGTTGCGGCCCTCAAGGCCTCGATCGTGGCGTCCGGACTTTCCGTGTCTGAGTTGGTTTATGCTGCTTGGGCTTCGGCCTCCACCTTCCGTGGCTCTGACAAGCGTGGTGGCGCCAATGGAGCACGCGTTCGCTTGGCGCCGCAAAAGGATTGGGTGGTTAATCAACCTGCGCAATTGACCAAGGTGCTAGTCGCTCTTGAAACTATTCAAACGACCTTCAATGCGGCGCAAGCAGAAGGCAAGAGAGTTTCGCTGGCAGACTTGATTGTGCTTGGCGGTTCGGCTGCTGTTGAGCTCGCAATTAAAAATGCAGGCCTCGCTGTGGACGTTTCGTTCACTCCCGGCCGTGGCGATGCCTCGCAGGAACAAACGGATGTGCATTCCTTCGCGGTGCTCGAACCCATCGCCGATGGTTTCCGCAACTATCAAGAGAAAGCCTATACAGTTTCATCTGAGGAGCTGTTGATTGATAAGGCGCAATTGCTCACACTGAGCGCGCCTGAAATGACAGTTCTTATTGGCGGTCTACGGGTGCTAAATGCCAATATTGACGGAACCCAACATGGCGTTTTTACCAAGCACAAGGATAAGTTGACGAATGATTTCTTCGTAAACTTGCTTGATATGCGCACAACATGGAAAGCGACGTCTGACGCTGCTGATGTGTTTGAGGGGCGCGACCGCACAACAGGTGAATTGAAGTGGACTGGCACGCGGGCCGATCTGGTGTTTGGCTCAAATTCACAGCTCCGCGCCATTGCCGAAGTTTATGCTCAGAATGATTCACAAAAAAAGTTCGCCCAAGACTTTGCTGCGGCTTGGACCAAGGTGATGAATTTGGATCGCTTTTGAAAAACAAAAAAGGCGGGAAATAGCTCCCGCCTTTTCTTTGTCAGTTTACGCTCAGTCGTCGGTCAGCAATGATTTGTGAATGATTGCGCCGATAATCGCACCTGCAATTGGCGCAACAATGAACAGCCACAGTTGTTGCAAAGCACCGCTACCTGCAAACACCGCAACCGCAATTGAGCGCGCTGGATTAACCGATGTATTGGTCACTGGAATTGAGATCAAGTGAATGAGCGTCAGTGCCAAACCGATGGCGATCGGCGCAAATCCAGCTGTGGACTTTTTGCCTACGGCACCCAGAATGATGATCAAGAAAAATGCCGTCATTACAACTTCAGTAATTAATGCGGCCATCATTGAAAATTTGCCGGGCGATAAATCACCATAGCCATTCGAAGCAAATCCGCCTACGCTAGCATAATCCGCTTTGCCTGTTATAATCAGATAAAGCACTAGGGCACCAGCTACACCGCCTGCCAATTGCGCTATTATATAAGATGGAACTTGGCTCCATGAGAAGCGACCCGCCGTAGCCAAACCGATGGAAACGGCAGGGTTAAAATGCCCGCCTGAAATTCCTCCCACGGCATAAGCCATGGTTAGCACAGTGAGCCCAAAAGCCAGCGAAACGCCCATCAAACCAATGCCAACACCCGGAAAAGCAGCAGCCAGCACAGCGCTGCCGCAGCCCCCTAAAACCAACCAAAACGTTCCAAAAAATTCTGCAGATAATTTGTTCACGAATGCACCCCTTTAAAAATTTTACGACTCGCAAACTGACGCTTCATGGTTAATGAGATATTAAAGGCGGTCTCGAAACATCCGCGTTACCTGAGACATTTAAACCATTCACTACAGGTTAATTTGACTTTTAAGCCAATTCCCCTTAACGCACACTCATTCCGACACCCCGGCAATGGCGAATGCCCATGTGGTGCCCCATTTTTTAAACTTCGCCAGATTGGTTTTTCTTAGCTACATGAATTTTTCTGACCTGGGCTTGAGCCCTAAAGTGCTTGAAGCAGTTACCGCGGCTGGATACACCACGCCGACTGCCATTCAAGCTGAAGCTATTCCCCATGCCTTGCAACGCAAGGACGTGTTGGGATTGGCGCAAACGGGCTCCGGCAAGACCGCCGCCTTCGTGCTGCCCATGCTTTCAATGCTGGAAAAGGGCCGTGCGCGGGCCCGTATGCCACGCACTTTGATTTTGGAACCCACGCGCGAACTTGCTGCCCAAGTGCAAGAGTCTTTTGAATCGCTGGGTAAAAATCATAAACTGACTGTTGCCTTGCTTATCGGTGGTGTTTCGTTTGAACCGCAGGCTGCAAAGATCGATCGCGGCGCTGATGTAGTAATTGCCACACCGGGACGTTTGCTTGACCATTTCGAACGCGGGCGCTTGTTGATGACCGGCATTGAAATGCTGGTGATCGATGAGGCTGACCGTATGCTCGACATGGGCTTCATGCCCGACATTGAAAAGATTTGTAAGCTGCTGCCGTTTACGCGCCAGACTCTGTTCTTCTCTGCCACCATGCCACCTGAGATCCAACGCGTTACCTCGCAATTTTTGCACAATCCCATCCGGGTAGAAACTACGGCGCGGGGATCAACAGTTGAAACCATCACGCAGATGCTGGTGAAGGCGCCACATGAAGCGGCTGCCAAACGCGAAGCATTGCGCAATTTGCTGCGCACGCAAGACAACGTTAAAAACGCGATTATCTTTTCCAATCGCAAAACTACAGTTGCGCTTCTCGAAAAATCTTTGAAAAAGCATGGCTTTAATGCGGGTGCTTTGCATGGCGACATGGACCAATCGGCGCGCCTTAAAATGCTCACCGCATTCCGCGCCAATGAGGTGACTTATCTCATTGCTTCAGACGTGGCCGCCCGCGGTCTCGACATTCCAGAAGTGAGCCATGTGTTCAACTTTGATGTGCCGATTCATGCTGAAGATTATGTTCACCGCATTGGCCGCACTGGTCGGGCCGGACGTGAAGGTGCAGCCTTCACAATGGTGACCAAGGAAGAGGGCAAATATCTCAAAGCGATTGAGAACCTCATTAACAAGGAACTGCCTTATTTTGATAATGGTGCAGTTGTCGAATCTGAGGACAGTGCAAAGCCAGCGCGGCGCGAACCGCGTGGCCGAGGCCGCATCAAGTCGGAACCAAAAATTTCGATGCAAGTTCCTGTTGAAGACGTTGCAGAAATTGCTGTCGCCAAACCAGTGCGCGAACCGCGTGTTCACACTCCGCGCGCGCCACGCCACAATCACTCTAACGATGACGCGCCGAATGACAGCGGTTTTCACGATGGCAACATGCCGTCTTTCTTAATTAAGCGTTAAGACCTCACCAAATATGGTTACTAAATCCTAACGAATGTCAGTTACATCTGAGTGGCTGGGGTGGATTTGCAATTGTGGCGACAAACGTGGAAGAAAATAAGAGGATATCACCGAGGGCGCGCGTGCTGAAAGGTGCTAAGATCGTGGGTATGGACAACTGGACAGTCATGGACTGTACAGTGCGTGACATTTCAGAAACTGGTGCGAAGTTGTTATGTGGTGATCCATTGGCGGTGGCTAATGTGTTTCGTTTTCTATTACCTACAGAAAATACTATTCGCGACGCTCGAGTGGTTTGGCGGCGTGACGGCATGCTTGGTATTGAGTTTACAAGCGAGAAAACCAAGGCCCCCGCACGAAAACTTTAGGCCTTCTTTTTCTTGACTGGCTTTTGCGAGCGCCGGGCTGCTGCATAAGCTTTGTCACACCAGATTTTCATTTCTGATGTATCATCTAAACACCGTTCGGGTGCGCGCCAATAGCTCATGGCAGTGCGCCCGCCAGACTTAGATTCGTAGGTGAATTGACTCAGCTTTTCTTTCTCAAACTCAGGCTTCAAAGTGTCGTCGCCCTTGAGATAAAGCACGTCATCATCGATCATTCCGAAGATGAGCCCTGCATGATAGAGAGCAACGGCGCCAAACATCTTTCTGGTGGTCACGGCTCCGAAGCCAGACATTTGTTCAAGCACGTGTTCGACAGTGGCACTCACTGCGAAGCCGGAATAATCTGCACGCTTTCGCCGCAACCACAGGCTGAGATTTGATTGGGATTATTAAATACAAAGCCGGACTTTAAAGCTGAAGATTGGAAATCCATTTCGGTGCCCAGCAAGAACATGATGGCTTTAGGGTCGATCAGAATCTTCGCACCTTTGTCTTCCACCACTTCATCGAATTTGCCCTGCTCTGCTGCCCATTCCATGGTATATTCCATGCCAGCGCAGCCACCGTTTTTAACACCCACGCGAAGGCCTACACCTTCTCCACGCGCCATAAGCTCGGCAATGCGGGCTGCTGCGGCATCGGTTACTTTCATCACTTGAGGTCTGGGTCGTGCTTGAGCTGTAGCCATTTCACATCCTACCACATATTCATTGCCATGCGAGCTTCTTCCGACATGCGGCTATGATCCCATGGCGGGTCAAAGGTAATTTTGGCCTTAACGCTGGCCACACCACCCACAGTGGAGATGGGGATCGGGCTGTCTTTGGTTAAGGGGCTGGTCGAGATGCACGGCGGG
>JANPGD010000086.1:0-52780 GCA_031423845.1 Hyphomicrobiales bacterium
AGTTCTTCGAGGCCAATTTTCGCATCAGCCACTAAGGGCAATGAGCGATGTTTGGTGGCATCAAAATTTTGCGTGTTAAGACCGATAATTTTTTTCTTGTCGTTCTTGAATAATGACCATGAGCCTGTGGTAAAATCTTGCAGTCGTGTCCCAACAGCAAGAATGACATCAGCTTCACCGCAGAGACTATTTGAAGCAGTCGTACCCGATACACCCATGCCACCCATATTGAGTTCATTCACAAAGGGTAACGATGATTTTCCGGCTTGCGTTTCAACAACCGGAATACCGTGCTTGGCTGCAAAGGCCGCGAGGGTCTCACTGGCTTCAGAATAGAGCACACCGCCACCGGCAATGATCACAGGTTTCTTTGCAGCATTCAGGGTGCGTATTGCTTGGTCGAGCTCCCCAGAGTCCGCACGCGGGCGGCGTGTTGACCAGATTTTTTCAGCGAAAAAATCAACTGGGTAATCATAGGCCTCGGCTTGTGTGTCTTGGCACATAGCTAAAGTGACAGGGCCGCAGTCAGTCGCATCGGTTAAAACAACCATGGCTCGGTTTAATGCGGGAATCAGTTGTTCGGGGCGCATGATGCGGTCGAAATAGCGTGAGACTGGCTTGAAACAATCGGTGACGGACACAGTGCCGTCGTTAAAATCTTCAATCTGCTGCAACACAGGATCTGGTCTGCGGTTGGCGAAAATGTCGCCGGGCAATAGCAACACAGGCAAACGATTGACATGCGCTACGGCAGCGGCTGTGACCATGTTAATTGCACCCGGTCCCAAAGACGTGGTGACGGCCATCATACGGCGGCGATTGCTGGCTTTGGCATAAGCAATGGCCGCATGGGTCATGGTCTGCTCATTGTGCCCACGATAAGTGGGCAGTTCTTTTCGAACCGGGAATAGGGCCTCGCCAATGCCAGCAACGTTTCCATGGCCAAAAATTGCCCACATGCCAGCAAAGAGTGGCACTTTCTTGCCATCGACCATCACCATTTGCTTGGTCAAGAATTTCACCAAAGCTTGTGCTGTGGTGAGTTTGACTGTTTTCGTTGTGTTAAACACCGCGTGCCTCATTCCAAATTTTGACCAAGTTACCGAATTTATCGGCCATCATTGTCACAGCGGCCTCATCACTGATGGTGCCGCGCAGCCATTCCTGAGCTGCTTCATTAAAGATTGTGCGGCCTACTGCAAAGCCCTTTACGTGTTTTTTTCCTGCAACGGCTTTGAAGCCCTTAGCAAGCTCATCTTCGGGTGCTTCCAAGCCGAGCAGCACAATGCCACGGCACAAGGCATCATGCTTATCGATGACTTTGCCAATTTCATCCCACGCTGATGCTGAGCTTTGGGGTTCCAGTTTCCACCAGTCAGGCTTAATGCCCAATGCGTATAGTTCGGTCATAGCGCGAGCAATTGTATGATCATCCATCGGGCCATTTTTGCTGGCGATAATTTCGACCAGAAGTTCGCGGCCCACTTTGCGGGCGGCCTCATAAAGGGTGCGAAGCTTTTGCGCTTGTTCGTGTTTCAATTCCTTGGGATCATCGGGATGATAGAATGCCAAGCACTTGATCGTGTGGGTGACAGGCCAATCGACCAATCTTGCACCCACGTCTTGGGTGAACTCAAAGCGAAGCGGACGCGAGCCTGGTTGCTCTAAAGGACGGCCAATCCACAAGCCTAATTTGGCGGCGTCGTACATAGCCTCGCGACCATAAGTATCGTCGAGCAAGGTTCCAAAACCGGGTTTACCACCGGAGACTTTGCCAATGGCTTGCATAGCAAGTCGCTTGAAGGGTGCGATCTTGTCGCGCGATGCGCCGAGCTTATCGGCCATGTCTTCCAGTTGCTTACGGTGATCAATGGCGAATGACAGAATTTGATCCGGTTGCTTGCGCCGTGTGGTGGCCCAATGAATATGGTTCAGGGCTTCATCATTGCGAAGGGCATGATGCCTGCTGCCATTTTTCAAATAATATTGCAGCTCCACCCAGGTGAGATATTCTGGCGAGCAGAGGAGACGCGAAACTGCGAAGGCTCCACAGGCATTGGCATAAGTGGCGCAGGTTTCAAGCTTCTCGCCCTTCAACCAACCGCGTAAAAAGCCCGACATAAAGGCGTCGCCAGCACCAAGAACATTATAAACTTCGATGGGGAAGCCTTGGCCGATAATGCCATCCTCTAACGATGCTGGAATAGCATCTGGGTAAACCACACAGCCCATGGGGCCGCGCTTTAACACGATGATGCCATTCGAATAGGAGCGGATTTTGCGTAAGGCCTCGAGTGTATCTTCGCTGCCACCAGCAATATGCACTTCTTCTTCAGTGCCAACGATCAAATCGCAATCGGCTAGAATGGTTTGCAAATGCGCCGTCACCTTGTCGGATTTTATATAGCGCTCTTCGCCAGCGGCATGGCCAGCAAGGCCCCAAAGGTTGGGACGATAATCAATGTCGATGATAATTTTACGACCATTGGCTTTGGCAATGGCCATGGCTTTGCGCTGAGCGGCATCGGTATTGGCTTTGGCAAAGTGCGTGCCTGTTACCAGCAAAGCGCCGGCGGAAAGAATGTAACTCTCATCCACATCGCCTTCGTCTAAAGCGTTATCGGCGCAATTATCCCGGTAGAATATGAGTGGGAAGGTTTTGTCGTTTTCAACGGCGAGCAAAACCAAGGCCGTGAGCCTTTGTTTGTCTGTGGCAATGCCTTTTGTTGAAACCCCTTCGCGGGCCATTTGTTCCAACACGAAACGGCCCATTTGCTCATCGCCCACGCGGGTGATGAGGCCAGACTTCAAGCCAAGGCGTGCTGTGCCGATAGCGATGTTCGATGGTGAACCGCCCACCGACTTGGCAAAAGAGGCTACATCTTCCAACCGTGAACCGATTTGCTGGCCGTAAAGATCGACCGAGCAACGGCCCATGGTAATCACGTCCAATGGGAATGGCATTTTACAAGCCCCTTTAAAGTCTGTGTTTGGATGCAATGAAACGCCAATTCTATTTTTAAGTCAAGATAGAATGATTGTTCCAATTTAGATTTTGGGGTTCCTGCGGCGTTCTGCAACAGCCACTGTCAGTGTCATGGCCAATGAAAGCGTTGCTGCCATTGACCTGAAGCCTTCAAAATTCGCCTCTGTCACCTCAAACCAGGTTTTGGCGATGGGAGCCAAAGGTGAAAACGGAGAATCAGTTATTGCTACAATTGGCACATGGCGGGCATGTGAAGCTTGACTGAGGCTTACGGTTTCTGACGCATAAGGCGTGAAACTAATGGCGAGGATCACGTCTTTCGTAGTGGCAAAGCTCAAATCTTCTTGTGCGAGGCCGCCCATGGCACCAATCAAATGATTGCGAATGCCAAGCTTTCCAAAAGCATAAGACATATAAGACGTGATTGGAAATGAACGGCGCAGGCCCACCAAATAAATAGTATCGGCTTTGGCTAATATCTCGACAGCCACTTCAAGCTTTGCCGGATCAAGCTTTTCGCGCAAATCATTCAAAGATTTCTGAGCGGCATCGCTGAAGCCCCCAAAGATCACTGACGCCTTGGTGGCATTGAGGTCATGCTGGCGCAAATGTTCAAGGCGTTCGTCATAATTGAGAATGCGGTCACGCAGCCTTGAGCGAAAAACGTCCTGTAAATCTGAAAAGCCTTGATAACCCATGCTTTGGGCAAAACGCACCAATGTTGAAGGCTGCACGTCGGCGGCAAGGGCGATGGAGGCCACCGTGCCAAAAGCAATCTCATCGGGATGTTCTAGGGCGTAGCTCGCCACTTGTGTGAGCCGGCGCGGTAAGGCTCCGGCTCGTTCGGCTATGCGGGTTTTTAAGCTGGCGAAATCACGGGGTGTTTCTGCGTCGGTCATGGCACACTAAAACACAGTCTTGTTGCGCTGCCAAGATAAATGGAACAGATATTCTATGTTGAAATTTCTTAGCTCTCGTCAAACCCCCGGGCGCGGTAAGGTCTGCGCCTCGCAGTGTTGATGGCGGGCAGGGCACTATCATCGCCACCAGCAAGTGCGCGTTTCAGTTTGCGCAAGATCACGCCACGATCTTTATCAGTAGCGGCATTTTTCAGCGCTTCTTGCATATCAAGGATCAGACTCTGTGTGTCATTATGCCAATCGGGGGCGGCGACAGCAGCGAGATCGATGCGAGGTTTTGTGTCTGAAGCGATGAGCACGGCCAACTCTCCGCCTAAATCATAGGCTTCATCCAAAGCTGGACGAATAATGCGATTCTCAGCCACCATCGATTTTACATCATTGGCGAGTGCCAAGCTGCTTTCCTCTTCGCCATGGGTGAGGAATAGATTTTTGGTGATAGGCAGGCGCTGCTTGATCCAAGTCACCAACTCTGGTCCATCGGCATGGCCCGAGTAATCTTCGACCCGGCGGATGGTGGCGGCCACGGCCACCTGCTGGCCCATGATGCGCACATTCTTCTCACCCTGTTCCAACATCGAACCCAGCGAACCTCCGGCTTGAAAGCCAACCAGCAATACAGTGGTCGATTTTTGCCAGAGATGATTGAGCAGATGATGGCGGATGCGGCCAGCTTCAGCCATGCCCGAAGCCGCCACGATGATGTTAAAGCCCGATAGATTGTTAAGGCCTTTGCTATCCTCAACGGTCTCGGTTGATTTTACCAAGGGTGAAGCAAAGGCTTTGGCAAGATCGCCACCGTTTTCAATTTCGCTGGCGTGTTTGCGAAAAATTTCCGTGGCTCTATTAGCCAAAGGAGAATCGATAAAGATGTTTCCGGTGGGAGCCATATTGTGGTCCATCAGATAAACAATATCAGTCACCACTTCTTGGGTACGCTCAACCGCGAAGGACGGAATGAGCAACACACCACCACGGGCGGCCGCATCTTTCAATTCCGTCGCTAAAATCTCCCGGCGTTTTTCTATGCTGCGTTCAAAACGATCGCGGCCACCATACGTGGATTCGCAGATCACATAATCCCAAGCGGTTGGGGCTTCAGGATCATGTTCGAGTAATTTATTATCGGGGCCGATATCGCCAGAGAATAAAAGGCGTGTTACGGGCTTGCCTGCTTGCTCAATTTCAACTTCAATTGAAGCCGAGCCGAGGAGATGACCCGCATTCCAATATCGAGCGCGAATACCTTTTGCAGGACTCATCCATGTCTCGTAGGGAACGGGCGACAAATGTTTGAGCGCTGCCATGGCATCTTCCAAGGTATAAATCGGCTCAACTGGATCACGCCCGCGTTTGGCGTTGCGCTTGTTCAGCTGCTCCACATCCGACTCTTGAATATGGCCTGAATCTGGTAACATGATCTGACAAAGATCAACCGTACTTTGGGTGCAATGGATTTTGCCTTTGAAGCCGTTTTTAGTGAGTTTAGGAATAACACCCGTGTGATCAATATGCGCGTGCGTAAGTAACATGGCGGTGACTGATGTTGGATCAAACGGGAAGGGACGATAATTCAGCTCGCTCATGGTTTTTGAGCCTTGGAACATGCCGCAGTCCACCAGCACTTTGGCATCATCAGTTTCAATCAAGTAGCAGGAGCCAGTGACAGTTCGGGCCGCACCGTGAAATGTGAGTTTGAATGTCATGTTTACTCCTTTGGAATGTGCAAGCCGCGCTCAACCAGAGCATCCCAAGCTTGTTGGGGCGTATCGGCGAAGGTGAAGAGATCAAGGTCTTTCGGATTAATCAGTTTTTCTTTAGCAAAGTGTTCAAAGTTGATCGCCGATGTCCAGAAGTTTTTATCGAACAGCACAACGGGCAAAGGCTTGGTCATTTTACCGGTTTGCCGCAGCGTGAGAAGTTCAAACAATTCATCCAAAGTGCCAAAGCCGCCGGGGAACACCACGAGGGCCGCAGCGCGCATGGCAAAGTGCATTTTACGCATGGCGAAATAATGAAAACGGAAGGTGAGTTCTGGTGTGGAGAAAGGATTCGGTTCCTGCTCCATGGGCAAGGTGATGTTATAGCCGATGGATTTGGCATCGGCGTCATAAGCACCGCGATTGGCGGCTTCCATAATGCCGGGGCCACCGCCTGTGGCAATCACATTGTGGCGGGCCGTTTTGTGATTGAGTTTGGCACCACTGTTTTCCGATGAGAGTTTGGCAAAAGCGCGGGCTTTCTCATACCAGCCATTGACATCGCCTTCTTTCACACGGGCGGAACCAAACACCACGATGGTGGATTCAATGGCCATGCGGCGTAAAGACTCTTCGGCTTTTTGATATTCGAGTTGAAAGCGCAGGCCGCGGGTGGAATCGCCCAGTAAAAAATCTTGATCTAAAGCCGGTAGGCGAAAGGCACTGGAGGCCATTTGCTGTTTATTGGAAGGACGGTCGGACAATGCGAATCCTCATTTTTTAACTCTAAGATAGGCCTAAGCGTATCGCCCCTTGCAATCAAGTGAAGTCTAAGCAAGTTTGGCTGCAACCAAAAGGATTACCGTTATGTCATTTGTCGACGATTATTTAGTGAAGCCCGGAAAATCGGTCGATCTGTCCAAGTATGATTCCCGTGACATGGGGTCTTTCAAAGATAAAGACAAAACCAAAGAACAAACGACCAAGGATGCAGAGGCGATCGACGCTTTGCAGAATGTGCTTTACGCAGAAGGCAAGCGTGCATTGTTGGTCGTGATCCAAGGCATTGATAGTTCAGGTAAAGACGGAACTGTGCGGGCAGTGTTTAACACATGCGGCCCCATTGGCGTGGTGATGACATCCTACAAGGGGCCATCAGCGGAAGAGCTTGCACATGATTATTTGTGGCGTATTCACAAAGCCTGCCCACCTCGTGGGATAATTGGCATTTTCAATCGCTCGCATTACGAAGATGTTTTAGTGGCCAAAGTGAGGAAATTTGCGACACCTGAAACGATCGAACTACGCTATGAACAAATCAATAATTTTGAAAAATTGCTGGTTGAGAGCGGAACGACAGTCTTAAAATTTATGCTCAATCTTTCAAAAGAAGAGCAGGCGTTACGCTTACAGGAGCGTGTGGACGACCCCACAAAACGCTGGAAGTTCAATCCCGGTGATTTAGATGACCGCGCTTTGTGGGATGATTACACAAAAGCCTATGAAGCAGCTCTTACCCGCTGTTCAACTAAACATGCGCCATGGCACATTATTCCGGCAGATCGGAATTGGGTGCGCAATGGTGCTATTGCGCGCATTGTTCGCGAAAAACTCGAAGAGATGGACCCGAAATTTCCGGAACCAAAAGGCTGGAACGCGGCGACGATGAAGATTGTTTGAGTCATTGTGCATTCGGGCCTGTGACCTGATATAGGGGGCTTTGAATGTTGAAAATTGGTGTATCGAGTTTATGAAAATAGCAGTTATTGGCACGGGTTATGTGGGATTGGTTTCTGGCGCGTGCTTTTCTCAATTTGGATATGACGTCGTTTGCGTTGATCAAAATAGCGAAAAAATTCGGGCACTCGAAAGTGGGATCGTGCCAATTTATGAGCCGGGCCTCGAAAAAGTTATTGTTGATGGCCGGAATGCTGGACATTTGGAATTTACCACTGACCTGGCGCGTGCTTGCCAAGATGCGATTGCAATTTTTATTGCAGTTGGCACACCCACTGATGAAAAATCAGGACAGGCCGACTTAACCCATGTTTTTGAGGCGGGTCGTCAAATTGCCAAGGTTCTTAAAAACTATGCGGTTGTTGTGATTAAATCTACTGTGCCAGTGGGCACGGCGGCGCGACTTCGCGAAATTATGCTGAACGAAAATCCTGATGCTCAGTTTGATGTGTCATCAAATCCTGAATTTTTGCGCGAAGGCAGTGCGGTTGATGATTTCCTGCGGCCAGATCGCGTGGTGATTGGTGTTTCGGCAAAAAAATCTGAAACTGTTATGCGGAAAATCTATCAACCGCTTTCAGATCAAAACGTGCCGATTGTGTTCACCTCGTCAGCATCAGCTGAAATGATTAAATATACAGCAAACTGTTATCTCGCCATGCGCATTGGATTTGTAAATCAAGTCTCTGATTTGTGCGAAGCCGTGGGCGCAGATATTGGCGAAGTGGCCTTGGGTGTGGGGTTGGATAAACGCATCGGCCAGCATTATTTTGCGCCGGGGCCAGGCATAGGCGGTTCATGTTTCCCAAAAGATACGTTGGCAATGGTTGCCATTGCACAAGACAATCATGTTTCAATGTCAATCATCGAGGAATTTGTTGTGGCCAATGAAAAGCGCCGCCTCAACATTGCTCATCGCGTAGCCGCTGCTTTGGGTGGCGACCTGACTGGCAAGACGATTGCAATTCTTGGGATTGCATTTAAAGCCAATACCGATGATATTCGCGATTCTGCCTCTTTGGTTGTCATCCCCTTGCTGCAAAAAATGGGTGCCATAATTAAAGCTTATGATCCAGCTGCGATGGAAAATGGGCGTAGAACATTTCAAAATGTGACTTGGGCTGGCAGCGCTTATGAAGCTGCGACTGATGTTGATGCCGTCGTTATTCTGACCGAATGGCAGGAGTTCAGAAAGGTTGATTTTGAAGAATTAAAAACAAAAATGCGCAGTCCTCTTATTATTGATTTCCGAAATCTTTATGCGCCTGAAGTTCTGATGAAAGCCGGTTTTATTTACCATTCCATGGGTCGCGCACCGCAAGGGCTAACTTAAATTAGACGCCTGTGTTGACAAAAATCCAAGTTTAATAGACTGCTGCGCTTTGACGAAGTACTGGGGACCGTAAATTCGTATGATGAAGCCAAGACAAGACCTTGTTGTTAATAGCTTGGACTATGAACAATATCCCTTGGTGAAAGCTACGGGCTTTCGTGAATATGACGCACGGTGGGTTTTTGAGAAAGATATAAATCTTTACGGCATTCAAGCCATTGGCCTTGGTCTTGGAACTCTCATGCACGAGCGCGCTGTCTCGCCTCATATCGTCGTGGCCCATGATTTTCGCGGATATTCCTCAGCCATAAAACATGCATTAATCGTGGGGCTGATGGATGCAGGGTGTACAGTCCATGACATTGGTCTGGCGACCACGCCGATGGCCTATTTTGCACAATTTGATTTAGACATTCAATCGGTCGCCATGGTTACGGCCTCGCACAATGAAAATGGTTGGACTGGCCTTAAGATGGGCATGAACCGCCCCTTGACGTTTGGTCCTGATGACATGTTGGCTCTTAAAACCATTGTTATGGGTGGCCATGGAAAGAGTCGTTCTGGCGGTGCCATCGTGCGAGTTGACGGACTGTTTGAGAGATACAAGGCCGACCTTGTCAAAGGTGGATTGCTAAAAAGAAAATTGCGCGTTGCTGCTGTGTGCGGCAATGGCACGGCGGGGGCTTTTGCGCCCGATGTGCTGCGAGCCATCGGTTGCGATGTGGTGGAAGTGGATTGCGCGCTCGACCATCGCTTTCCAAACTACAATCCCAATCCCGAAGACCTCACAATGCTCCACAAAATGTCTGACGCTGTGAAGATACATAATTGCGATATGGCGCTGGGTTTTGATGGTGATGGCGATCGTTGCGGTGTTGTTGATAACGAAGGCCATGAGATATTTTCGGATAAAGTGGGTGTGATGATTGCGCGAGATATTGCAGCACAAATTCCCCATGCAAAATTTGTGGTCGACGTGAAATCAACGGGACTATTCAAATCGGACGCAATTTTGAAATCCCTCGGCGCAAGTGTCGATTATTGGAAAACTGGCCATTCTTATATTAAGCAACGCACCAATGAACTCAATGCTGCGGCAGGTTTTGAGAAATCGGGGCATTTCTTTTTTCGCCCCCCCTATGGCCTTGGCTACGACGACGGCATTGTTTCAGCCATAGCGATCTGCCGTATGTTGGACCGGGCACCTGACAAAAACATGGCTGATCTTTACCGCGCATTGCCGCAAACCTTTGCGACCCCCACAATGTCACCGCATTGTGCAGACGAAGAAAAATATGGCGTGATCGACGCTTTGATTGAGCGTATGCAAGACCACTTTAAATCGGGTACTTTGATTGCAGGGCAAGTGATTGGCGAAATTAATACAGTAAATGGTGTGCGGTTTGGTTTTGCTGATGGGAGTTGGGGATTGATGCGGGCTTCTTCTAATAAACCTGAGTTGGTTGTGGTTTGTGAAAGTTTTTCATCAGATGTCCATATGCGCGATATTTTCTATTTCATAGAAAATGAACTTGCTCGGTTTCCCGCCATTGGCGAATTTAATCAGAAGATTTGATGATGAGCCAGAAGCCGATTATTCCAATTATTCTCAGTGGCGGAGCCGGAACTCGGTTGTGGCCACTCTCGAATGATGAAACACCAAAACAATTCTTAAAATTTGGCTCGCATAACTCGTTGATGCAAGAAACGGTGCTGCGCTGTTCAGGCGATGTTTTTGATGCAAGGCCGATCGTTGTGGCGGGTGAGAGTCAGCGGTTTTTGATTGCCGAGGATCTGCGCAGCATTGACCGCGCCGCCGATATAATTCTCGAACCCATGCGCCGTGATTCCTGTGCTGCGATTGTTGCTGGCTGTTTGCAGGCGCTTAAACGCAATCCTGCGGCTATGGTTCTTATGTTGGCGGCTGATCATCTCATCCCAGATACTTTGCCATTTGTTAAAGCTGTTGCCAGCGCGCGGGCTGAGGCCGACGCGGGATATCTGATGGCATTCGGCATTAAGCCAACTTATGCGGCCACGGGCTATGGCTACATCAAGCCTGGCGAAAAATTGGCGACGGTGCCCTGTTTCCGTATTGAAAAGTTTGTTGAAAAACCCGACGCGGTGACTGCTGAAAAATATCTGGACGAAGGTTGTTTATGGAATAGCGGCAACTTTCTTTTTTCGGCTCAGAGGTTCATTGATGAATTGAGTAAACTTGCCCCTGACATTTTAAATGCCGTCGCGGCCTCTTTCAGTGCCGCGCGTCGCGATGTGGATTTTATCTGGCTGGAGGAGGACGCTTTTTCGGGCTCACCACAGATATCGGTCGATTTTGCTGTGATGGAAAAAACTGACAAATCGGCGGTCTGTGCCGTTGATTATGATTGGAGCGATATTGGCTCTTGGGATGCAGTGCATGGGCTACTAACCCAAGATGAAATGGCAAATTCGACTGAGGGCGAAGTTCTAATACTAAATGGTCGGAACAATCTTGTTCATTCGAGCAATCATGTAACAGCGCTTTATGGTGTCGACGATCTTGTGGTTGTGGTGACTTCCGATGGTTTGCTGGTGACGAAACGCGGATTGACTGAAAATGTGAAAGACATTGTCGAGGCCCTGCAGGCAAAAAAATCTAGTACTCAAATTTATTAGAAATTATTTCAAGCCATTTAGTAAAATTCCAAGAACAGCTTTCTGAGTTTTCTCAGGATCTAGTTTTGGCCCCATGAGAGCTTCCACCTGCACCGCAAAATCAGCGTAGTGTTGCGTGACCGCCCAAATAGAAAATATGAAATGATGCGGATCAACCGGTTTTATTTTTCCAGCGGTAATCCAGTCTTTAATGACGGCTGCTTTGGCTTCTACCAAATCCTTCAACGGCCCGTTCAAAAATTTCTTGATGTGCGGTGCGCCATGCAAAATCTCGTTGGCAAAAAGCCTGGATGCGGCAGGATTACGTTGCGACATTTCCAGCTTTGCAACGATGTAGTGGGTGAGTTCTGTGATCGGATCATTTGACACCTCAAGCATCCGTAAGGGGGTCAACCATTCGGTTAATGTGTGCTCCAAGACGGCAGTGTAAATGTCTTCCTTGCGCCTGAAATAATAGAGTAGATTTGGTTTTGAAAGGCCGCATTTGCTGGCGATCTGGTCCACCGTGGCACCACGATAGCCATAGGTCGAAAACACGTCGAGGGCGGCTTTCAAGATTAAATCCTGATTTTCGCTCTGAATGCGGGTTTTTGCAGCAGGCTTTGCCTTAGATTTCATCACTCGTAACTCGGTTCATTCTTGATCAAATGGTCAAGACACGTTAGCCTTACCACAAATAAGGACAAATATGGGGAGTTTCGACGTGGCGCAAGCCGTTATTGAAGCGAAGGATTTGGGGCTGACGTTTCAAACGGCGGATGGGCCGGTGTTTGCTTTGTCCAAAGTTGACCTCACTGTGGAGGATGGCGATTTTGTTTCTTTCATCGGCCCTTCTGGGTGTGGCAAAACTACATTACTGCGCGCCATTGCCGATTTGGAAAAATTCACAGAAGGCACACTCACCGTTAATAGCATGATGCCAGAGCAAGCGCGGCTGGCGCGAAGCTATGGTTATGTGTTTCAGGCCCCTGCGCTTTATCCTTGGCGCACAGTTGAGGCCAATGTGGGATTGCCGCTTGAAATTATGGGTATTGGTGATGCGGCTTCGCGTATTCAACGCAATTTGGATTTGGTCAATCTTTCAGGGTTTGAGAAAAAATTTCCATGGCAGCTTTCTGGCGGCATGCAACAGCGTGTTTCCATTGCGCGAGCCTTGGCGTTTGATCCAAAGCTTTTGTTGATGGATGAGCCCTTTGGTGCGCTGGATGAAATTGTGCGTGATAAATTAAATCAACAATTGTTAGAACTGTGGGACCGTACCAAGAAGACGGTAGTGTTCGTCACGCACTCGATTCCGGAAGCGGTATTCCTCTCCACTAAAATTGTGGTGATGAGTCCGCGGCCCGGTCGCATTATTGATGTGATTAAAACTAATTTCCCACGCCAGCGCACTTTGGATATTCGCGAGACGCCAGAGTTTTTGAAAATTGCGCAGCGGGTTCGTGAAGGTCTGAAAGCGGGGCATGCTTATGAGGACTGAGCGCCACATCTTGCCGGTTCTCACGATCTGCGCAGCAATCTTGGTGATGTGGTATGTGGCCTGCATCCCGATGAATGCAGTGGTGGCTGAAACCAAGATTGCAGCCGCGGGTGGTGGGTTCTCGAATGTTCTTGCGGTGTCTTGGGGGCTAGACCGTCCAGTGATCCCCGCCCCTCACCAAGTGCTGACTGAAATTTGGAACAGTGTTTTTCTCATTGCGCCGTGGAAGGTGAAGTCTTTGGTGTTTCACATTTGGGTGACACTCACATCAACCATGCTTGGTTTTGTTATGGGTACAATTTTGGGCATTGGTTTAGCGGTGGCTATCATCCATTCCACGCTCCTCAATAAAAGTCTGATGCCGTGGATTATTGCGTCGCAAACGATTCCTATCCTCGCTATTGCGCCGATGATTATTGGCGTGTTGGGATCGGTTGGGTTTACGGGGCTCATCCCCAAATCCCTCATCTCCATGTATCTCTGCTTTTTCCCGATTGCCATTGGTATGGTGAAAGGCCTCACCTCGCCAGACCCAATGCAGTTGGATTTGATGCGCACCTATAATGCATCCGCGTCACAGATTTTGTGGAAGTTGCGCTTTCCAGCAGCCATGCCATTTTTATTTACATCATTGAAAGTGGCCATCGCCATTGCCCTCACAGGCGCGATTGTGGGTGAGTTGCCTACGGGTGCGCAAGGAGGGTTGGGTGCTCGCATGTTGGCAGGTTCCTATTATGGGCAGACCATTCAAATTTGGGCCGCTTTGGTGGCGGCCTCGTTTGTTGCGGCTTCGTTGGTTTATGCCATTGGTGGAATGGAGCGATTGGTGAATGTGCGCATGGGGGCCAGACCGTGACGCGCCTCAATAACATCGTGGCACCGGCGCTGTTTGGGATTGGCGTGCTGCTGTGCTGGCAATTCATTGTGCGCTTCTTTCAGGTGCCTTTTGTGATTTTCCCTGCCCCCTCCGATATTTGGACACGGCTCATCACGTCGCTTCCCATGCTGGGTGAGGACTTTGTGCAGACAGTTATCCGTGCGGTTATTCCGGGTTGGATTATTGGCTCGCTTTCTGGATTTTTGGTGGCGTTGCTGTGTGATCGCTTTGATTTTCTGAAACGAGGGCTTTTGCCTTTGGGAAATCTTGCAGCGGCCCTTCCTATTATCGGTGTCGCTCCTATTTTTGTGATGTGGTTTGCATCCGGTCCACTTTCGAAAATTGCTGTCGTCGTGGTGATGACGTTTTTTCCGATGTTGGTGAATGCGGTGACGGGCCTTGCATCATCAGGAAAATTGGAGCGTGATTTGATGCGGTCCTATGGGGCCAGCTGGGGGCAGGATTTGCTAAAGCTGCGTCTTCCCGCCGCCATGCCGTTTATATTTAATGCGCTGAAAATCAATTCCACTTTGGCCATGATCGGCGCCATTGTGGCGGAATTTTTTGGTTCTCCCATTGTGGGCATGGGATTTCGCATTTCCACAGGCTCTGGCAGCATGAGCTTGGATTTGGTTTGGGCTGAAATTGCCGTGGCAGCATTGGCGGGTTCAGCATTTTATGGGTTGCTTGTGGCGTGTGAGCGATGGGTAACTTTTTGGCATCCGTCTTATCGTCGATAGGGCGGAAATTTTAACAGGAGAGAAGCGATGAAAAAATATTTGATGGTTGCTGCTGCTGCGGGCGCTTTGCTTGCAGGTTCGACAGGTGCTTTTGCCGAAGCTGTGAAGCTTCAATTGAAGTGGGTGACGCAAGCTCAGTTTGCTGGATATTATGTGGCGCAAGCCAAGGGTTATTATAAGGATGCTGGCCTAGACGTTACAATCATGCCCGGTGGCCCTGACATTAACCCTGAGCAAGTGCTCGCTGGTGGTGGTGCCGATGTGATCGTGGATTGGATGCCATCGGCTTTGGCATCACGCGAAAAAGGCTCGCCTGTTGTGAACATTGCGCAGCCCTTCAAGCGCTCTGGCATGATGCTCACCTGTCGCAAAGAAACCGGCATTGCCACATCAGCAGATTTCAAAGGCAAAACTTTGGGTGTGTGGTTTTATGGCAATGAATATCCATTCCTGTCTTGGATGAGCCAGTTGAAACTTCCAACCACGGGTGGTGCTGATGGTGTGAATGTTTTGAAGCAGGGCTTTAACGTTGATCCATTGCTGCAAAAACAAGCCGATTGTATTTCCACCATGACCTATAATGAATATCATCAGGTGCTTGAAGCGGGCGTAAAGGCGGAAGACTTGGTGGTGTTCAAATATGAAGATCAAGGTGTGGCCACTTTGGAAGATGGTTTGTACACGCTCGAGAGCAAATTGCAGGATCCGGCATTTGTTGCAACCATGGCGAAGTTTGTGAAAGCTTCAATGAAAGGTTGGGATGAAGCCCGCAAAGACCCTGCAGGCGCTGTGAAAGTGGTTCTGGAAAATGATGCATCGGGTTCGCAAACTGAAGCGCACCAAGCCACCATGATCGAAGAAGTGAACAAGCTCACCGAAGGTTCTGATGGCACATTAGATGTGACAGCGGCTGAACGGACTGTGGCCACCTTGATGGGTGGTGGTTCTGATCCCGTCATCACCAAGAAGCCAGAAGGCGCTTGGACTGATGTGGTGACCAAGGCTGCAGCAGGAATGTAAAACAAGAGGGGTGGCGCAAGCCGCCCCTTTTTTTGATGATCTGTATACGGAGGATAAAATGTCCATAGTCATTCGCGGCGGAACAGTTGTTAATCATGATCATTCGGTGAAGGCCGATGTTCTGATTGATGATGGAAAAATTATAGCCATTGGGCAAAATTTGTCCGGCGATAATGTGATTGATGCCGGTGGGTGTTTTGTGATGCCAGGTGGCATTGATCCGCACACGCATATGGACATGCCCTTTATGGGCACAACCACGGCGGATGATTTCGAATCGGGCACCATGGCGGGGCTTTCGGGCGGCACCACCATGACAGTGGATTTCTGTTTGCCGGCGCCGGGTGAATCCATGTTGGCGGCCTACCAAGCTTGGCGGCACAAATCTGAAAAGGCGGCGGCTGATTATTCCTTCCACATGGCGGTGACGCAATGGTCACCGATGATCCATGATGAAATGGAAACGGTTGTCAAAACTTATGGCATCAACACCTTCAAACATTTCATGGCCTATAAGGGCGCATTGATGGTGAATGATGATGAGATGTATAATTCATTCAAGCGCTGTGCGGAACTTGGCGCGCTGCCGTTAGTGCATGCCGAGAATGGTGATGTTGTAGCGCGGATGCAGGCTGATCTTTTGGTGCGCGGCATTACTGGCCCTGAAGGCCATTCTTATTCGCGGCCACCAGAAGTGGAAGGCGAAGCAGCCAACAGAGCGATTATGATTGCTGATATGGCAGGCTGCCCGCTTTATATTGTGCACACATCTTGCGAGCAAACCCATGAGGCGATCAGGCGCGCGCGCCAAGCAGGCAAGCGGGTTTATGGTGAGCCGCTTATTCAGCATTTAATGCTCGATGATTCCGAATATCAGAACAAGGATTGGGACCATGCCGCAGCGCGGGTGATGAGCCCGCCGTTTCGCAATAAATCGCATCAGGATTCATTGTGGGCGGGCTTGCAATCAGGCTCGCTATCTGTGGTGGCTACCGACCATGCCACATTCACCTTGGCGCAAAAGCGCATGGGCGCTAAAAACTTCACGCAGATTCCCAACGGCACAGGTGGTTTGGAAGATCGCTTGCCCGTGCTGTGGACCGCAGGTGTGAACACCGGACGCCTGACGCGCGAAGAGTTTGTCGCCGTCACCTCCACTAATATCGCCCGCATTCTGAATATGTATCCGCGCAAGGGTGCGGTGATGGTGGGCAGCGATGCTGATATTGTAGTGTGGGACCCGGCAGCCACGAAGAAGATCACGGTGAAAAAACAAATCAGCCGCATTGATTATAATGTTTTCGAAGGCTTTGAATGCAAAGGCGCGCCGAAGACGGTGATCTCACGTGGCAAAGTGGCGTGGGAGCAAGGCGATATGCGCGCCAAGGCGGGCGATGGTGATTTCGTGCCGCGGAAACCCAATGCGCCCGTTAATCAAGCCAATGCGATTTGGAAAGGTGTGACGCAGCCGAAGGGCGTTAGTAGAATGGAGGTTACGCCTTGATGGAAATTACTCAAGATGCATGAAGATGAAGACATTCACCCTGACGAGCAGTATGCATTCAGCCAAGCTTGGGACCTAGCAAAGGCTTTGGCAGGGAGCGGTGCTGATCTAAATGCAGTTGGTAGGTGACTTCTCATATGCGCGATTGTTCAGTTGCGGAAGTCTATGACCAATGAACAGATAGCTGAGTTATTCTATCAACATGCTGATGATTGGGCTACTAGGCTGAATGAAAAGTAAAGAGTGCATCTGGCCCCTCACCCTGAGGTGTCCGCTTCTTTGCGGGCCTCGAAGGGTTGGTGGTTGTGGTAAAGATGCTTCGAGGCTCGCTACGCTCGCACCTCAGCATGAGGGTAATTGGAATTGGAAATGAAGAAATGATTAGACACGTTGTCCTTTTGAAACTTCGCGATGCGGCTCAGGCACCGCAAATATTCACCGCACTCGAAACCTTGCAATCCCAAATCCCCGGCATCATGAATATCAGCACGGGCTCTGATTGCAGCCCCGAAGGCCTGCAGCGCGGCTACACTCATGGCTTTACCGTTGACTTTATCGACGCTGCGGCGCGGGATGCTTATTTGCCGCATTCTGCGCATCAAAAAGTTGGAGCCATGATTGTGGCTGCCACTGGTGGCATCGATGGGGTGTTGGTTTTAGATTGGGAAATTTAAAATGTTGAAAGATGTTCATACCAATCCATTTTATAAACCACTGTGGAGGCGCGTTACGATTGTTGCTACCACTGCAATTTGGTTTTCGGTTGAACTTTGGGCCGGTGTTGGTATGTGGACCACCATTGCAGCAGCTTTTTGTGGGTTTTCACTTTGGGCATTTTTAATTACTTATCCAAAAGCTCCACCAACCGATCAATAAGAGGTTTTGAAAATGGAATATCGCAATCTCGGATCGTCAGGCCTTAAAGTTTCTCTGCACACGTTGGGCACGATGAATTTTTCTGGTGAAGGGTTTTTTGATATTCCCGGTGCGCTCGATATCAAAGGGGCCTCGCGTCTTGTGGATGTGGCGGTTGATCATGGGGTCAATTTTTTTGACACGTCCAACGCCTATACTAAGGGCCGTTCCGAAGAGGCTCTGGGTGAAATTCTCAAAACCCGCTCCAACCAATTATTGGTGGGCACCAAAGTGCGCTTTGGTATGGGGGCTGGCCCCAATGAGCAAGGGCTTTCGCGCTATCATATCATTCAACACTGCGAAGCCAGTTTGAAACGGCTGCAGCGCGACCATATTGATGTTTATTTTATGCATGAATGGGATGGACAGACTCCGGTTGATGAAACCATGGCCGCCCTTGATACGCTCGTTACTCAAGGGAAAGTGCGTTACATCGGTTGTTCTAATTTTTCTGGCTGGCACATTATGAAATGCATGATGGCGTCTGAGCGCAATCGCTTCGCCAAATTCGTTGTGCAGCAAATTCACTATACCATTCAAGCCCGTGAAGCCGAGTATGAGCTGCTGCCCATTGCTGTTGATCAAGGCGTTGGCATTCAGGTGTGGAGCCCTATAGCAGGAGGGCTGCTTTCCGGAAAATTTCGGCGCGATTCATCGCCAGAAGTGTCGCGCCACTTATCAGGTTGGACTGAACCGCCGATCCACGATCAAGAGCGGCTTTATAAAATTATTGATGCGCTGGCTGCAGTGGGCGATGGGCGCGGCGTTTCTGCAGCGCAAGTCGCACTTGCGTGGACAGCGGGCAAGCCTGGTGTTGCATCGCTGGTTGTGGGCGCGCGTAATGAAGCACAGCTAAAAGACAATCTGGCTTCGGCTTCATTGCTGCTCACCGCTGAAGAGCGCAAATTGCTGGATGATGTGAGCGTGTTGCCGCTGCCTTATCCCTATTGGCATCAACACAATTCAGTGTCTGATCGATTGGGTGCGGCTGATCTTTCGTTGCATGGGTCGCATTTGACTTATCGTAAGAGCTAAGAGTGAATTCAATATGACATCTAAAACCAATCTCACCATTAATCCGCAAAGACTATGGGACAGCTTGATGGAAACGGCAGCTTTTGGCGGAACGCCCAAAGGGGGCATAAAGCGGTTGACGGTTTCGGACGAAGATAAGCGGGTGCGGGATTGGTTCAAAGCCGAATGCGAAAAACTGGGCTGCACCGTGCAGGTGGACGAAGTGGGCAACATGTTTGCCACGCGGCCCGGCAAGAAAAATATTTTACCGATTGCCATGGGTTCACATTTAGACACACAACCGACAGGTGGAAAATTTGATGGTGTGCTGGGTGTGCTGGGCGCGCTGGAAGCTTTGCGCAGTTTGGTTGACATGGGTTACGAAACCAATGCGCCGATTATGATTGTGAACTGGACCAATGAAGAAGGCTCGCGCTTTGCGCCTGCCATGTTGTGCTCGGGTGTTTATGCGGGCGTGTTCACGCCGGAGTTTGCTTATGGCCGCGAAGATCGTGCGGGCATCAAGCTGGGCGATGAACTTTCGCGTGTTGGTTACAAGGGCGAACACAAAGCCGGTGCGATTAAGTTTGAATCGATGTTTGAACTTCACATTGAGCAAGGGCCGATTTTAGAAGCGGAAGAAAAAATAATTGGCGTGGTCACAGGTGTTCAAGGCATGCGCTGGTATGAAGTGACAGTGACGGGTCAGGAAAGCCACACAGGCGCAACACCCATGGGGCTTCGCAAAAATGCGTTGCTGGCATCAGCACGGATGATTGAGGCGATCGATCACGTGGGCATGAGTCATTTGCCCGGAGTTGCCTCGGTGGGATTGATTGAGAACCGGCCCAACAGTCGTAATGTGGTGCCGGGGGAAGTGTTCTTCACAGTCGATTTGCGTCATCCTGATGAGACGGTGTTGGATAAGATGGAAGTGGCGTTTCGGACTGCTTTGCCTAAAATTGCTGAGCAATCCCATGTGACATTCGAAGAGAAATGTATTTGGAAATCTCCAGCTGTGAAGTTTGCGCCAGCGCTCATTGAGTGTGTGCGGGCTGGCGCAAAGCAAGCCGGATATTCATCACGTGAAATGGCTTCAGGTGCCGGACATGATGCGGCCTATATTGCAAGGGTGGCGCCCACCACGATGATTTTTGTTCCGTGCCTTGGTGGCATTTCGCACAATGAGGCAGAGTCGACCACATTGGAAGAATGTGGAGCAGGTGCGCAAGTGTTGCTGAATGCGGTGCTGGCCCATGATGCGACTTTTGCATGAGGAATGATCTTGCAGCGCGTGCACGAGATATTGCGCTCACACTCACATCTTGGCCTTCAGTCACCGGATCAAACGACGAAGCGCAATTTGCGTTACGGCTGGCTGATTATATCGAAGGCTTTGACCGCACGTGGATTGAACCCATTCTGGGGGATGCGGCGGGGCGCAGCAATGTTTTTGCTTTGAAGCGTGGACGCACCAATAAGACGGTTGTTCTCACCGGGCATTTTGATGTGGTGCCGATTGATGGTTATGGCTCGCTCAAATCTCTGGCGTTTGAAGCGGAGAAACTTCTCCCAGAAATTATTGCAAAGCTTAAAGCCAGTGGTGAAAATGCTTTGGCTCTGGCCGATTTTGAGAGTGGCGAATATTTGCCGGGGCGCGGGCTTCTGGATATGAAAGCGGGCTTGGCGGCTGGCTTTGCTGCGATGGAAGCCTATCATGGTGATGCAACACTCCTGTTCATTGCTGTATCGGATGAGGAAGACCGTTCTGCGGGTGCACGGGCTGCTGCTCCGCGATTGAAAGATATCGCAGGCGAACATGATCTCGATATTAAACTGGTGATCAATCTTGATGCAATTTCTGATCAGGGCGATGGTTCTAAAGCGCGTGTTGCAACATTGGGTTCCATCGGTAAGCAATTGCTCACGGTTTTTGTCGTCGGCAAGGAAGCTCATGCGGGTTATCCGCAAGATGGTGCCAATGCCACTTATCTTGCCGCTGAGTTGATCAGCGAATTTGAATTATCGCCTGAACTTTCGGAAACAACCGGAGATGAAGTGGCGGCACCCCCCACCTGTTTGCAAGCGAAGGATTTAAAGCAGGGCTATAATGTGACAACGCCTGCCGCGTGTTGGGTTTATTGGAATACGATGCAGCACAGGCGAACGGCTGCAGAAGTATTTTCGATTTCAATTGAACATGCGATCCGGGCGATGAAGCGGGCAGCACGGCGGGTGAAGCGTGATGTGCCTGTTATGTCTTATGCTGATGTTGCCAAATTGGTGAAGCCAGAAATGTTTGCCACAAAGGCTGCGGAGATTGCCTTGCTAACCTATTTGGATTTTCCAGAACGGTCTAAACTGCTCACGGAATTTGTGTGGGCGCAATCGGGTTTGGTGGGGCCTGCTGTGGTTTTGGGATTTGGTTCGATTCCTTATCCAGCGGTTTCACTTTCGGATTATAATTTAGAAAACGTGATCACCGAAACGCTGGCGGATTTTAACATCGGCACACTGAAATATTTTGCCGGCATTTCCGACATGAGTTATTTTGGCGAGGCTTCTGGCGATATGTCTTTAGTGGCGGCTAACTCGCCGATCTGGGGTTCGAGTTTTACGTTGGCCGATGCAGCGGGCTATCCTTGTATCAACCTTGGCCCATGGGGCCGGGATTATCATCATTGGCTAGAGCGGCTTCATGCGCCTTATGCTTTTGAGGTTTTACCGCGCGCCTTGCTTGCGGTGATTGAAGCTGTGGTTTAGACAGCGCCAGAGTTTTAACAGGAGAGATTTATGACAATTCAACGTATCGGTGTCGGCAAGCGCATGAGCGAAGCCGTGATCCATGGTGGCAAGGTTTATCTTGCGGGCTTTGTTGCCGACAAGATGGCTGGCAAATCGGTGAAAGAACAAACGGCTGAAATTCTCTCGATGATCGATGCCACTTTGAAGCAAGCGGGCACCGACAAAACTAAGATTTTGAAGGCCAATATCTGGTTGGTGGACATTGCCAACTTCGCACAGATGAATGAAGCGTGGGATGCTTGGGTGCCGCAAGGCCACACGCCAGCCCGCGCCACAGTTGAATCCAAGCTTGCTGCACCAGGCTTAGATGTTGAAATCATGGTGGAAGCTGCCGTTTAACGCGGCCACATTTTCGCCTTAAACCCCATTATGTTGCGCTGCAATATAATGGGGTATCTTTATAATGAAACGTATTTTAATTTCTGCTTTGGCCGTTTTGATTTTGGTCGCACCTGCACAAGCACTGACCACGGGCATGGCGTCTTACTATAAATCGGGGCGACTGACTGCCAATGGCGAGCATTTCAAGCCAATGGGTCTCACAGCGGCGCATCGCAAATTGGCTTTTGGTACCATTCTCAAAGTAACCAACCTAAAAACAGGTCAGTCTGTTCTCGTGCGTGTTAACGATCGTGGGCCATTTATTCGGGGTCGCATTCTGGATTTGAGTTTGGGGGCAGCCAAAGTCATTGGCCTCCAGCGCTCTGGTGTCGCCAAAATTTCATATGTGGTTGTGCGCTAAAATAAATCTCAACCGCCGCAGTTCAATCATAATCACGTCGTGACCTTGCCTGAATTGTATGTGACATTGACAAGATCGAATAACGGGGGTTCCTATGAAAAAGTTTTTGATTGCTGGTTTAGTAACTGCGATTGCTGCAATTGGCCTGATTTCTCAAGCCAATGCGGCTTCAAACTATTGCATCAATAATCCTGACGATGACTATTGTTATCAATATGGTCCAAACTACAATCCACAGCCGCAAGATGACGAAGATTATAGCTATGACCAAGACAACCATTATTTGAACCCTCCGGCGCCTTCTCCGCGGCGTCCTCGTCGTCATTATCAGGATTTTGACAATGGTTATGGATACAATGACTATGACCAAGGCCCAGTGTTCAGCTTCCAATTTGGTAACTCAGGTCGTTCATGCTCAGCAATTGGCCGATCACTTAGCCGTGCAGGTTTTCGCCATGTAAAGGCCGTTGACTGCGCTGGCAGTAAATTTGGGTACACTGCCATTCGCGATGGTCAACGCTTGCGCTTGGTGGTCACCAGTGCTGATGGGCGTATTCGCCAAATTTCGCGCTACTGATTTGCAGATTTTTTTAAAATTGGGCGGCTGGTTTCATTCGTGGGCCAGCCGCCCTTATTTTTGCCGATCGCTCATCAGAGATCATAGGTGTTATGTCCGTTGTGTTGTGGACAGTCTCTATTCATTGGCTATAGTCTGACAATTCAATAACTGAGAGAGTTTCAAATGACCGGACGTTTGCAAGGTAAAACAGCCTTAGTCACATCAGCTGCTCAAGGCATCGGGCGAGCCTCTGCTATCGCTATGGCGCAAGAAGGCGCAAAGGTGTGGGCAACGGATATTCGTGAGGACTTGTTGAAAACACTTGAGGCCGAGCAATCGGGTATTGAAACATTTGTTTTAGATGTGATGAAGCCAGAAGCCATTGCAACGGCAGCAGCCAAACTGGGTGCGCCTGATATTCTGTTTAACTGTTCAGGCTTTGTGCATCATGGCAGCATTTTAGAAGCCACCGATAAGGATTGGGATTTTTCATTTGATTTGAATGCAAAGGCGCATTTTCGCGTGATCAAAGCATTCATGCCCGCATGGCTTGAAAAAGGTTCTGCTTCGATCATCAATATGGCATCAGTTGCGTCTTCAATCAAAGGAGCGCCGAACCGCTTTATTTATGGTGCTTCAAAAGCAGCCGTGATTGGCATGACCAAAGCTTTGGCGGCAGATTTTACCTCGAAGGGTCTTCGTTTTAATGCCATTTGCCCGGGCACTGTTGAAACACCATCGCTGCATGACCGCATTCGAGCACAGGGTGATTTTGACCAAGCGCGCGCTGCATTCATTGCACGCCAGCCGATGGGCCGTTTGGCCCAGGCCCCCGAGATTGCATCGTTGGTGGTTTATCTCGCCAGTGATGAGGCAGCTTTTATCACAGGGCAAAATTTTGTGATCGATGGCGGCTGGTCTATTTAATTTATAATTCTGGCTAGCGACGGATTTTTCATCATCCATTCGTCTTTCCTACAATCAGGGCCGTTGCTCTGAATTGAAGGAGTAGAAAATGATGAAACGAATTCTTTTGGGTGCATGTGCCGTCGTTCTTTTGGCCGGCATTGCGACAGCGCAAACCGCCAATACCAATGGCAACCCGCCTCCACCGCCACCACAGGACCAACAAGCCAATGGCCCAGATTCACAAGGTGAGGGCTGGTTCAGCGGTCGCCGACATGGTCGCCACCACGGACAAATGGCCTCCGGCATGCAAGATCGCGGTGGTCGCGGTGGACCGGGAATGCAAATGGAAGGTAAGGGTTTTGATATTCGCGTGGGTGCTGGCCACGGCCTTCACATCAATTGTGGTGAAGAACCGATGAAGGATTGTATTGCATCTGCGCAGCCCCTGATTGATGCGCTGAGCAAGGTGGATTTCAAAATGCCGCCACCACCAGCGGGTGCTGTGCCTCCTGCCCAATAACTAAGACGTGACGTTTTGGGCGGCAGGGATGCCGCCCTTTGCCCTTGGCTTTTGTAATTTGGCGACATAGCATCGCTTAAAAGCGCAGGGGAGACTAAACTTGAAGCCGAAAAATGCGGCCATAGAAGCCCGTGGTGTTAGCCGTGTGTTTGCAGCCAAGGGCCAGCAAGCTGTGGCCGCACTAGATGATGTGTCTGTGACCATCAATGAAAATGAATTTTTTACACTGCTTGGACCATCAGGCTGCGGCAAGACAACACTGCTGCGTTTGATTGCAGGTTTTGATTTTCCAACATCAGGTGAAATTCTTTTATATGGCGAAGACATCGCTATGCTGCCGCCTTTCAAGCGGCCTGTGAACACTGTGTTCCAAAATTACGCGCTGTTCCCGCATATGACTGTTGCTGAGAATATTGGCTTTGGTTTGGAAATGTTGGACAAACCGCGTGCTGAAATTGATGCGCGCGTTGCTGAAATGTTGAAACTGGTGCGCATGGAAGATTTAGCAGCGCGCAAGACCAGTCAGATTTCTGGCGGTCAACAACAGCGTGTGGCCTTGGCACGGGCCCTTGCGCCCAAGCCAAAAGTGTTGCTGCTCGATGAGCCTTTATCCGCACTTGATTATAAGCTGCGCAAAGATATGCAGATTGAACTCAAGCGTTTGCAGCATGAGACGGGCATTACATTTATATTTGTGACCCATGATCAAGAAGAAGCGCTCACCATGAGTGACCGTATTGCGGTGATGAGCAAGGGCCATATTTTGCAAGTCGGTTCTCCGCACCAAATTTATGACGAACCCTCGGTGCGTTTCGTTGCCAACTTTATTGGCGAGACGAATTTCTTGAATGGAACAGTCACCAAGAAAGGCCGCGTGAAACTGACGGCAGGGCCAGAGATTGAAGCCGCGGGATCAGCTTCAACGGGAACTGTTACAGTGGTGGTTCGCCCAGAACATGCGAGTCTTACCACGGCAGCAAAGGGACAACTGAAGGCGGTGGTTTCGAATGTTGTTTATTTCGGCACCGACACACATTTTCATGTGACGCTGGCCGACGGTGCTGGATTTATGGTGCGTCAGCAAAACAGCGGAGGTTTGGCGGCGTCGCTGAAACCTGGAGACAAAGTGGGAGTGATGATCGCCCCGGGAACAGCGCGGATTTTGCGGGATTGATCATGGCCGAACTTGCAAGCACCGCCGACCACAATAATGCCAAACGCAACAGGTGGCTTTCTGCGCCTGCGTTGATCAGCATTGTAATCTTTGGGATTTTACCTTTGTTGGTCATTTTGGTTTATTCATTTCTGAGGCCAGCGAATTACGGCGGTGTGGTTTGGAAATTTTCGACTGAAGCCTATTCAAGCTTTTTATTTCAACGCGATATTTTTGACGACACATTGCAATTCACGCCGGACTATTTGATTATTTACGCGCGCTCGATTGGCTTTGCTGTATTCACAACACTTGTGTGTTTGCTGCTGGGCTTCCCCACAGCTTACTTCATGGCCACTCGGCCACCTGAGCAACGCAATTGGTGGGTGCTTCTGATCACCATTCCGTTTTGGTCCAACTTGCTGGTGCGCACTTTGGCCATCATGTTTATTATTCGTGATGAAGGCTTGATCAATCACATTCTGATTTGGGCGGGCTTCATCGATAAGCCGATTGTTATGCTCTACACAAATTTCTCGATCATGCTTGGGTTGCTCTATTCCTTTTTGCCGTTCATGGTTTTGCCGCTTTATTCCAGCTTGGAAAAAATGGATTTCAGGTTGGTGGAAGCAGGCTTTGATCTTTATGCTAATAAGCGCGCCGTGCTGTGGCGCATCATCATTCCATTGGCCAAGCCCGGCATTATTGCAGGCTGCTTGCTGGTGTTCATTCCGGCCCTTGGCGCTTATGTAACACCGCTGATTTTAGGGGGTGGGCTGCATTTAATGATTGGGGATTTGATTGCGCAGCAATTTGGCTCTGGCCGCAATTGGCCGCAAGGTTCCGCACTGGCACTGATCTTGATGGCAGGTGTTTTAATTTCACTGTTTTTCTATGTGCGCAATACCACAGGAAAAATGCATCATGGCTAGGCCTGTGCTCGATATTAAATCGCAACCCGGTTTCAAAACGCTAGCCATTTTGTGCTTGGCCATACTTTACATTCCAATTCTCATTCTGGTGATCTTTGCGTTTAACGCCGGTGATCTGGTGATGAGTTGGGAAGGCTTTAGTTTCAAGTGGTTTGGTGTTGCCTTCGATAATCAAGAGTTTCGCAATGCTGCCAAAAATACGCTGATGATTTCCAGTGTGGCGACTGTTGCAGCGACAAGCTTTGCAACACTGGCCGCCATTGGCATGACGCGCGTGAAACCGTGGCCCGGATTAGCCGCCGCATTAATGGTGATCAACCTTCCATTGATGGTGCCTGAAATTATTACGGCGGTGGCCACACTTTCATTTTTTGCCTTGTTGGCTGGAGCCTTTGGATTGAACTTCGGCATTGGCAATATCATGCTGGCTCATATTGTGTTTTGCATTCCTTTTGCCTTCATGCCCATTCGCGCACGGCTTGAAGATATGGACCTGACATTAGAGAACGCTGCGGCTGATCTTTATGCCTCGCCTTGGCAAGCTTTCAAGCGCGTGACATTGCCCTTGCTCATGCCCGGCGTGGCCTCTGGTGCCGCCTTGGCATTCATCGTTTCATTTGATGATTTCACCATCACGCAACTGGTGGCGGGACCGGGGCAAACGACATTGCCACTTTATATTTGGAATAAAATTAGACGACCCATCACCCCTGAGATCAATGCAATTTCAACGATCTTGATTTTGATTTCAATTCTATTTGTGGTGGCCTCATTTATGATTGCGCGCAGACGCAAATAGGAAAAACTTAAACTTTAACCGGGAGACGACAATGAAGAAAATATTATTGATGGCAGCTTCGGCCTTAGCATTAGCAACAGCACCGGCCATGGCGGTAGGTGAATTGCATATTTATAACTGGGGTGATTACACCAGCCCAGACCTGATCAAAAAGTTCGAAAAGGCTTTTGATGTGAAGGTGACTTTGGATAGTTACGATTCCAACGAAACTATGCTTTCTAAAGTGAAAGCTGGAAATTCGGGTTATGATATTGTGGTGCCCTCGGATTACACCGTTAAAATTATGGTGGACGAAGGCCTGCTCGAAAAGACCGAACCCAGCGCCATGCCCAACTTCAAAAATATGGACCCGCGTTGGGTTAATATCTATTGGGACGATGGCCGCCATTACTCTGTTCCATGGCAAATCGGTGAAACTGCTTTGACTGTTGATACTGCGCGCTTCAAAGGTGACATTGATACACTGGCACTGCTTTACAATCCGCCAGCCGAACTCAAAGGCCAGATCAATATGCTGGACGACATGGGTTCCGTTATTCATGGCGCAGAGCGTTATTTGGGTGTGCCGCGTTGTGGCGCAGATAAAGAAAACTTGAAAAAAGTGAACGATCTTTTGCAGGCTGCAAAACCATCATGGAAGACATTCAGCTATGATACGTTGACCAAGATGGGTGAAGGCGATGTGATTGTTTCGCAAAACTGGAATGGTTATGGCTGGCGTGCGCGCCAAAAACTTTCGACGATCAAATTTGCCTATACCAAGGAAGGTATGGAAGGCTTTATGGACAATGTGGCCGTGCTGAAAGGTGCGGCCAATCTTGAAAATGCTAAGCTGTTCCAAAACTTCATCATGGATCCGGAAAACGCTGCGATGATTTCGAATTTCGCACGTTATGACAATGGTATAATGGGCAGCCATGATTTCTTGGATGCTGATTTCAAATCAGCGCCAGAGATCAATCCACCTGCAGGTGCGCCGGCTGCAGAGTTCGTGCCGCCTTGCCCACCAGAGGTTATTGAAATTTACAATAAAATTTGGACAAAACTTAAGGGCTGATGCCAAACACAATGATACCCAAAGCTGATTGGGATCGCCCACCGTGGAATCGGTGGGCGTTTCAGCATATTCGTGAGATTTTACCGACCGCCGAAGTGTGGCGGGGCAATGGCCCGGTACGGGGCTTACCGCGAAGCGAAGTTGATCTTGATAATTTGACTGTACGCGGCCTTGCTGGTGGCAAGGTCACGCTTTCTGCATTTCTCGAAGAAACTTTTACCGACGGACTTATCGTTTTAAAAGATGGTGCCGTTGCCTATGAGCGCTATTTTAATGGCATGACAACGCGAACTTTGCATCTTTCGCAATCGGTTGCCAAGTCAACCATTGGCATATTGTTTGGTATTTTTGCTGGTCGCGGGCAGATCGATTTACAAGCACCACTTTCGCATTATTTGCCTGAGTTAGAAAATACCGGATGGCGCGGAGCTTCGGTGCAACAGGTCCTGAACATGACCTCCGGCACAAAATTTGATGAGACCTACACCGATCCTTATTCTGACGTTGGGCAAACCGACGTTGCGTCCGGTTGGAAACCCATGCCAGCCGATTGCGATCCAAAATTCAAATGGCCAACTGATATCTGGAGTCAGATTGTTGAATTAAAAGCCGCTACGAGACCGCATGGTGCTGCATTTGAATATCGTTCGATTGAAACCGATGTTCTGGCTTTTTGTTTGGAAAGGGTTGCAGGCAAACGGTTGCCACAGATTTTATCTGAAGAGATTTGGCAAAAGATCGGAGCCGAAGAAAGTGCTAACTTTACCGTGGACCCTGCTGGCTATGCTTTGGCATCTGGTGGGCTCAATGCCACTCTTCGCGACTATGCCCGGTTTGGGCAAATGGTTTTGGACAATGGTGCAGGCATTGTGCCTTCTGCTTATGTTGCTGATACGCGCTTAGGTGACCACGAAATTTTTTCTGAGCCCTATAACATTGCATTACCGCAAGGGGCTTATAAAAATCAGTTTTGGATTGAAGATCGTTCAGAAGAAGCCATCATGTGTCGGGGCGTTTTTGGGCAGCTGATTTATGTTAGTTGGAAATATAATATGGTTTTGGTCAAACTTTCGAGTTGGCCAGATTTCTTGAATGTGAAATTTACGATTGCAACGTTGGCCGCCGTTCATACGATTGGTGCAGCGCTTTAATCTGCCAAAAGGCTGCGGGCTATGATGTTGCGCTGAATTTCGGATGACCCTTCATAGATGCGCATGATGCGGGCATCACGCGCATAGCGTTCCAATGGGTAACTTTGCGTGAAGCCATAGCCGCCATGAATCTGCAAAGCTTGGTCGGTGACACGACCGGCCATTTCAGAGGCAAAAAGTTTGGCCATCGAGGCTTCATTTGAATAGCGCTCGCCCTTCATGCGTTTGCGAATGGCTTCCAAACAAAGTCCGCGTGCTGCTGCAATGTCGGTTGCCATATCGGCCAGCATCCATTGCAGGCCTTGAAAATCGGCAATGGGGGTCTTTCCAACTTTGTGACTCTTCATCCACTCTTGCGCTGCTGCAAATGCAGCCTCGGCAATGCCAACGCTGCACATGGCAATATCAATGCGGCCGGCATCTAAAGTTTTCAATGCTGTGCGAAAGCCCGTGCCCTCTTCGCCCAAGCGATTGGCCGCTGGCACTCTGGCGTCAATACTCAATTCAAACGCGTGCGCACCGCGAAGCCCCATGGTGGGTTCAGCTTTGCCAGTGGTGATGCCGCCATTTTTGCGCTCGACCACGAAAGCGGAAATACCTCTGCCCCCTGCTAAGGGGTCAGTCTTGGCGTAAATCACCAACACATCCGCAGCACCTGCATTGGAGATAAAATGTTTGGTTCCGGTGATGCGGTAATGATCGCCTTCGCGTATTGCACGGGTGGTCATTTCGGCGGGGTTTGATCCGGCACCCGGCTCGGTGAGGGCGAAAGCCCCAAGGTGTTCACCCGATGCGAGGGCAGGAAGGAATTTTTTCTTTTGCTCATCGCTGCCACCAAACTTTATTGAATCGGAACATAGAAAATGGGCCGACACCATGGAGCCTGTGGAAGCGCACGTGCCCGAAATCATCGCCATAGCTTCGAGCAATGTGGCTGCGTCCAACCCCATGCCATCATAATCGGTGGGCAAGTTCATGCCCATAATGCCCATCTCACGCAGGGCTTTCATGTGGTGAATGGCAAAACGCGATTCTCGATCGGTAGTCGCAGCCTCGGGGGCCAAAACAGTTCTGCAAAACTCAGAAATTGAATCGAGAACGGCGTTATCTAAGAGTTCAGCAGGAAAGCGCGTCATGAATTTTTCCAAGCAGTTGCAGGGTTGGCACGAATGGCCTCTCCATGTTCATCCAGTTTTGGGGCTGGTGCAAGATTATTGGAAGTGCGCGCGTAGCCTTGGGCCTGTTTTGCATCGAGAACTTCGGCGGCGGGAACGCCCGCTTTCATCAACGCTTCGACAGCTTCCGCGGCTGTATGTTGCGCCGACCACAATTGAATAAGCGAACGTAACGAGCCTTCATTTTCGAAACGCAATGGATCGGTCGCAAAGCGTGGGTCAGAAATAATTTCGGGCCTCCCAATCACATCGGCCATGGCTTTGAAGAGTTTATCGTTCAACACCGCCAGAACGAAGGTTCCATCCTGCGCTTGAAACGCTCCGAAGGGAGCCGATATGCCATGACGATTTCCGACGCGGGTTGGTGTTTTGCCTGTGGCATGGAGGCGGGCGGCGATTAACGGTTGAAGTTTCAGCATGCAGTCTAACATGCTTACATCCAAGTGTTGGCCAAGGCCTGTGAGCCCCCGTTGGATGAGTGCGGTGAGAATGGCATTGGTTGCAAACACGCCTGCCGTCACATCAGCAATTGATTCTCCAATCAATGTCGGCGGGCCATTGGGCTCTCCCGTCACGGCCATAATGCCGCTCATGGCTTGAATGATAATATCATAGGCCGGCCTGTGCGCCATCGGTCCGATTTGGCCGAAGCCTGAAATGCTGGCGTAGATAAGTTTCGGGTTGAGCATATGGAGTTCATCAAATCCAATGCCAAGTTTTGATGCAACGCCGGGCCTGAAATTTTCAACTAGCACATCGGCCTTGGTGGCGAGCGCTAAAGCCACGGCACGGTCTTCATCCTTCGCTAAATCAAGTGTAATGCTGCGCTTGCCATGATTGACCCTGTCAAACAGACTGCTGGAGCCATCCGACAAAAAGGGGCCGATATGGCGATAATCATCACCTGCAGGCGGCTCAATTTTAATCACATCAGCGCCTTCGTCTGCCAACGTCGCTGTGCAATAGGGGCCGGCAAGTACGCGTGTGAAATCAAGAACTTTGAGATGGGCGAGAGGGTTCATCTCGCCATTTCACCACGATTATTTGTACATAGCCAGTAGCCAGCTATAGTGCAGCCAATCTGCCTTTTTGCCCCAAGAACCTCACAATTTCATTCGCAGCTTCTTCTGGGCTTAGGCTTGCGGTATCAATGCGCAGTTCTGGATTTTCAGGCGCCTCATAGGGCGAAGAAATGCCGGTGAAGTTTTTGAGCTCGCCTTTGCGGGCTTTGGCATAGAGGCCTTTTACGTCGCGTTTTTCGGCTTCATCCAATGACGTGTCGATGTGGATTTCTACAAACTCGTCTTTGCCCACCGCTTCGCGCGCCATCAGGCGTTCAGCGCGGAAGGGCGAAATGAAGGAAACCAACGTGATGAGGCCCGCATCCGTCATCAATTTTGAAACTTCAGCGACGCGACGGATGTTTTCCACACGGTCAGCATCTGTGAAACCGAGATCACGATTCAGACCATGACGCACGTTATCGCCATCCAACAAATAAGTGAGTTGGCCTTTGGAATGGAGTTTCTTTTCCACGAGATTGGCGATGGTGGATTTTCCAGCACCTGATAATCCGGTAAACCACAGCACGGTTGGCTTTTGCTTCAATAAGCCAGCGCGCGAGGATTTATTTACATCCATGGCCTGCCAGTGAATGTTGGCCGCGCGGCGCAGGGCAAAGTTAATGAGGCCTAAGCCCACTGTCGTATTGGTGAAGCGATCGACAACGATGAAGGAACCCAGTGTCTTATTCTCCGTATACGGAGCAAATGCCAAGGGGCCATCGAGTTCTAAATTACAAACGCCGATTTCATTCAACGTTAGTGTTTCAGCCGCAGCACGTTCCATGGTGTTGACGTTGACTTTATATTTGAGCTTATCAAGCGTGCCCGGCAGGGTTTTGGTGCCGGATTTAATCACGTAAGGGCGGCCGGGCAACATGGCCTCGTCACCCATCCACAGCACTTCCACTTCAAATTGGCTGGAGACTTCGACAGGCGATTTTGCGGCACAGATGACATCGCCACGGCTGGCGTCTATTTCATCAGCAAAGGAAATCGTCACGGCCTGATCGGCCACGGCTTCGGTGAGATCACCATCATAAGTGACGATACGCGTGACCTTGGAGATTTTGCCTGAAGGCAACACGCGAATTTCGTCGCCGGGCTTTAATGTTCCGCTGGCGATGGTGCCGGAAAAACCTCGGAAGTTTTGATCTGGACGGTTCACCCATTGCACAGGCATGCGGAATGGTTTGGCTGATTGATCGTCGCCAACTGGCACCGTTTCAAGATGGCCCATAAGCGTGGCCCCTTGATACCAGCCCATGTTCGCCGAGCGTTCAATAATGTTATCGCCTACTAAAGCTGACGCTGGAATGCAGGTGATGTTCTTGGCACCAATGCTGGCGGCAAAGGTGCGGTAATCGGCTTCAATGGCTTCAAAAGTCTCGCGCTTGTAGCCCACTAAATCCATTTTATTAATGCAGACCACGAGATTTTTAATACCGAGCAAAGTGGCAATAAAAGTATGGCGACGCGTCTGGGTAAGAACACCTTTGCGAGCATCGATCAGAATAATGGCAAGCTCCGCAGTGGATGCACCGGTCGCCATGTTGCGGGTATATTGTTCGTGACCGGGCGTGTCGGCCACAATGAATTTGCGCTTTGATGTTGCAAAGGCACGGTAGGCGACATCAATGGTGATGCCTTGCTCACGCTCAGCAGCAAGGCCATCCACCAGCAATGCAAAATCGAGATTACCACCTTGGGTGCCGAGTTTCTTGGAGTCAGCTTCCAGTGCCGAAAGCTGATCTTCAAACAGCATTTTCGATTCGTATAAAAGACGACCAATCAACGTTGACTTGCCATCATCGACGGAGCCGCAGGTGATGAAGCGCAGGAGATCTTTGTTTTCTTGCGCAGCGAGATAGGCGTCCACATCGCCGCCTTGGAATTCAACGAAACGGGTCATCAGAAATACCCCTCTTGTTTCTTCTTCTCCATTGAAGCCGATTGATCTTTATCAATCACGCGGCCTTGGCGTTCGGAGGAGGTAGCCACCAGCATTTCTTCGATGATATCGAGCATCGTGGTGGCGTTGGATTCGATAGCGCCGGTCAGCGGATAGCAGCCCAATGTGCGGAAGCGGATTTTTTTCATCATTGGCTTTTCACCGGGCAACAGGCGCATCCGGTCATCATCCACCATGATCAATTGGCCGTCGCGTTCCACCACGGGGCGTTCATCAGCAAAATAAAGCGGCACGATAGGAATGCTTTCGCGGTGAATATATTGCCAGATATCGAGCTCAGTCCAATTCGACAGCGGGAACACACGGATCGATTCACCTTTGTTTTTGCGGGCGTTATAAAGGTTCCACAATTCAGGGCGTTGGTTCTTCGGATCCCACCGATGCTTGGTGTCGCGGAAGGAGAAGATACGCTCTTTGGCACGGGATTTTTCTTCATCGCGGCGCGCCCCACCAAAGGCTGCATCAAAACCATATTTATCTAAAGCTTGTTTCAAACCTTCAGTTTTCATAATTTGGGTGTGAAGGGCCGAACCGTGATCAAACGGGTTCACATCTTTGGCAATGCCTTCGGGATTAATGTGGACAATGAGATCAAGACCGAGACGTTTTGCAGTTTCGTCGCGCATTGAAATCATATCGCGGAATTTCCAACGGGTATCGACATGCATCAATGGAAATGGCGGCTTAGCGGGGTAGAACGCTTTCATCGCCAAGTGTAGCATCACAGCTGAATCCTTACCCACCGAATAAAGCATCACCGGTTTTTCGCACTCAGCCGCCACTTCGCGGATGATGTGGATAGATTCGGCCTCCAGTTTTTCCAAGTGAGTGAGACGGTGGGGGGCGATCATCGGTTTTTCTACGGTTGGCATGGGGGTGGCTCCAGTTGCGCGAATAAAGCTGCGGAGTTTTTCGATGGTGCGGGTGGAAGGTGAGCGACCTTTGCGAAGGTCAAACACAAAAGATGGATCGCTGAGGGCTTGTTTGCCCAGCGCCGTAGCATCCGTGCCGGAAGTGCTGAGAAATTTTTCAATTTCAGCTAAGAAAGCCAATGCGATTGTGTCCATGATAGGATGTTACCTATTTTACGGCGAAAATCAATCTTTTTTGTTGAAAATAGGGTTTTACCTATGAAACTGCCTGTTGAGCGGGTAGCATATTCGTCCTATGCCTTTGGAGTGGGGAGAATTTCAAGTGAACGACGGTAAATCGACAAAATCAGAAGTGATGCCATATCAAGAACCACACAGCGGGGGCAGGCATCCCAGTAAGCTGTTGGAAGAAACAATTGGCCGCGAAGTGAAGAGCTTTCGCGAGAAAATTGGGTTGACCATCGCAGAATTGGCAAAGGCCGCCTCGATGTCAGCGGGGATGCTCTCCAAAATTGAAAATGGTGCTACGTCGCCCTCGCTGTCATCGTTGCAAGCTTTAAGCAATGCCTTGCAGGTTCCCGTTACAGCGCTGTTTCGCGGCTTTGAAGAAATTCGTGATGCGACGTTTGTGAAGGCTGGCCAAGGCCTCACCATTGAGCGCCAAGGCACGCGCGCAGGCCATCAATATCAATTGTTGGGCCATAGTGCTCATCATGGGCCGATTATGGTGGAGCCTTATATGATCACCATCAGCCACGAGTCCGATGTGTTCCCCACCTTCCAACACGCAGGCCTCGAGTTTCTCTATATGTTAGAGGGCAATGTGGTTTATCGGCATGGCGACAAAACTTATGACATGCACCCCGGCGATGCATTGTTTTTTGATGCCGATGCGCCGCATGGGCCGGATGATCTGAAAAAGCTGCCGGCTCGCTATTTGAGTATTATTAGTTATCGCCGTGATGAATAGGAATTAAGAATGCGATTGGTTTTTGGTATCACAGCAGTTTTACTTACACTCGCAAGTGCTGTTTGCGCCCAAGTGAAAATGGACGGCCAATTCGCAGCGACCAAAGCTTGTCCGGCCATTCAATCCATCAAAAAAGGCACCAATGTCGGTGATGTTTCGATTGAGGCAGGAAAGTCATATCGCCTGCTGGGCAAGAACAAAAATCAGGAAACTTATTATTGGGTGGAAGTGCCGGGTGCAAATCCATTGCAGCGTTGGGTGCCGATTGATTGTGGAACCACGGATGCTAAGGCGTCCTCGACTGTCGTCGGCGGCGGTGGGGCCGCTGTTGATACACCCCAAGGCACAGTTAAACCAAAACCAAAGCCCAGGGGCCCAAAAGGTGGTGTTCCTAGTTTTGTTTTAGCAATCAGTTGGGAGCCCACATTTTGTGAAGCGATGAAAGACAAGGCTGAATGCAAGAATGAAACACCGACCAGCTATGAAGCCACACATTTTTCGTTGCACGGATTGTGGCCCCAACCGCGGCGCAATGTGTTCTGTGGTGTGGACCCTGCTATCGCAGCGCTCGATGATCAACATCAATGGGAACAACTGCCTGAACCTCAACTCAGTGCTGAAACGAAAGCAGCTCTCGATAAAGTGATGCCCGGAACACAATCCGTTCTTGAGCGCCACGAATGGACCAAGCATGGCACATGCTATCCTAGCGGCAATGCCGATCAATATTTCAGAGACGCTATTCGATTGGTTGATGAAATCAATTCAACTGCAGTGCAAACATTTATGGCGGCCAATATCGGCAAGACCATTCAAACAGCCGACCTTCGCGCCACGTTCGATGCCGTTTACGGTAAGGGCGCAGGCGAGCGCGTGCATGTGGCCTGCAGTAAAGACGGCATGATTTCAGAATTGACCATTGGTTTGAAAGGCGACACCACAGGGCGCACACCGCTGGCAGACTTAATTGCTGCGTCTGAGACCACCGATGTGGGCTGTGCTTCAGGCCTAGTGGATGCTGTTCGCTAAGGACACGATGCGTTTGGCAGCTTCGGCGATCTGGTTCTCATCAACCGTCAAGGCGACGCGCAAATGACCCGCACCACACAGCCCAAAACTTTCGCCGGGCATGGACACCACATTGTGCTTGGCCAACAGCTGACGCGCAAATTCTTCACCAGATAATCCGGTCTTGCGCACATCGATCATCACAAACATGCCACCCTCAGGCATTCGAGCGCTGATGGTTTTGCAGGCCTTTAAACTGTCGATCAAAACTTTGGCACGGGCTTGATAGGAATTGCGCATATCATCCACTTCTGGAAAATGCGTGTCGAGGGCAAAAGCCGTGGCGTCTTCCAAAAACATTTGGCTGCCAAACAGCATCGATTCACTGATTGAAATGGCTTGCTCACAAAAACTTTCAGAAGCCGCAATCCACCCGCACCGAAATCCGGGCAGAGCATGAGATTTTGAAATGGATGAGGTAACGATAGTGCGCTCTTCCAGATCCTTATCAAAAAAGGGTGAGGTGAATATGTGATTGCCATAAATCAGTGTGGCATAAACTTCATCGGAGACAATCCATAGATCATGCTTTTTGCAAAGCTTGCCAATCGCCACAATTTCTTCACGCGTAAAAACGGCACCCGTTGGATTGCTGGGAGTATTTAATAAGAGGGCTTTAGTGCGTGGAGTAATTGCGGCCTCAAGTGCTGCGAGATTGGGGTGAAAGCCATTGTCCGGATCAAGCGGCACGGGCACAGGCACACCACCTGGCGACGCAATCACACCTTCATAGGTTGCGTAATACGGGTCAAGCAACAACACTTCATCGCCCTCGTCAAGGATCGACGTAAAGGCCACGAACAAGGCCGTTTGTGTTCCCGGCAAAAATAGAAATTGGTTAGGGCTAATAGGCCTGCCGGTTTGTTTGGAGTAATGGCGTGATAAGGCTTCGCGCACTGAAATCTCGCCATTTCCAGCAGAGTAGCGCAAGCGGCCCGGCCTTATTTGTTTGCGCGCCTCTTGTAGAATGGCCTCAGGCGGCGGCGCATCGGGCTCACCGATTGATAAAAATATCAACTTCTCGCCATGCGCAGCACGACGCTTACCTTCTTGATGAACAGCCCATTTTTCCGAACCCAGACCAGACAGACGTTGAGCAATTTTAGCAAGTTTCATTCGGGTACTTTGTCTTTCGCCATGCGAGTGAGGGTGACATAGTCGGTTTTTCCGGAACCGAGCATGGGCATCACTTCTAGCTGAAAGAGTGACTTTGGGATCATCAGATCTGCGACACCTAAGCTTCTCAAACCGTCAGCAATCACTTTGCGATCAGGCTTGTCGAGAGTGGTGAACATGACCAGTTGCTCGCCTTTCTTTTTATCAGGTATGCCAACAACGGCGTGGTTCAAATCTGGATAAAGAGTTTGCAGCTTCGCCTCAATGGCCGTGAGTGAAACCATTTCACCAGCGATTTTTGAGAAACGCTTCGCTCGGCCCAGAATGGTGACGAAGCGATATTCGTCCACACTCACGATGTCGCCCGTATCATACCAGCCCTCAGGTGGGGCTTCGATGACGCCGGGATTATCAGCACGCAAATAGCCTAACATCACATTGGGGCCTTTGACAAAAAGCCGGCCGCCATTTTCAATGCCTGGCACAGGTTCTAACCGATAATCAATGGCATCGAGCAAACGACCAACCGAACCCGAGCGATAATGCATGGGGGTGTTGACGGCAACCACGGGAGAACATTCAGTGGTGCCGTAGCCTTCAATAATGCGCAGACCAAATTTCTCCATCCAGATTTCGCGGGTCTCTGGTCGCACCCGTTCGGCTCCGGCCACCACTAAACGAACATTGAAAAAATCATAAGGGTTAGCGGCGCGGGCATAACCTGTGAGGAATGTATCGGTGCCGAACAAAGTTGTTGCATTGGTATCGTAACACAATTCTGGGATAATTTTGTAATGCAGGGGCGAGGGATAAAGGAATGAATTGACCCCACCCAGCAATGGCAACAGCAATCCGCCTGTCATGCCAAAGGAATGAAACACTGGCATAGCATTGAAGATTTTATCTTGCGGGCTAAATGCAATGCGGGCTGCCACTTGCAGCCAGTTGGCATTCAAATTGCGATGCGACAGCACCACACCTTTGGGCATTCCTTCCGAACCCGAAGTGAACAACGTGATGGCACCAGCGTTTACTTCGGTTGCCGCCCCAGACGATTTTAACGCCCATTCTGGAAAGCGATTTGCGATAACCCCGAAAATTTTGTCGCTGATACGCACTGAATCACGCACATCTTCGAGATAAATAATCTTGCAGGATTGAGCGAGCAGCTTTACGTCCTCTTCCATCTCGGCCGCTTCAACGAATTTGCGCGACGTGATAATGCTGCGCACTTCCGCAGCCGTGCAAGCGGCCGTCATGTTCAACGCACCCGTGGAGAAATTCAACATAGCAGGGGATTTACCAAAGGCGAGAAGGCCGAAGATTGCATAGACGTTGCTGATGGCATTGGGCATCAATACGGCCACGTTTTTTTGATTGGGTGTGAGGGCCGCCAGTCTTCGTCCTAAGACAAAACTCCGAGTGATAATTTGGCCGTAAGACGTGGGTTGACGCTGAATGTCTTCGATGATTTTGCGATCGCTGCCATGCACTGATCTGGCATCCAGCAAAGCCTGCCATAATGTGCGGTCAATCTTTGACGTGCGGAACATCATGTTGGCCATCACATCATAAAGTTGTTCAGCCTGATGATGACGCAGCGTTGAACCTTTCATATCGGCAGCATCGTCAAATTTTACGGGCGGTAAAAACGTGATGGTAATTTTTGGAAACCACTGCAATCGCAATTTGCCACGCATCATGGAGAAGGGCGAGAATTGTGCGCCATCAATGCGCACGGGTAAAACGCGAGCTCCTGCCATTTGAGCGATAGCAGCAGGGCCTTCATAAATTTTCATTAAGCCACCAGTCACTGTGATGCGACCTTCAGGGAAAATGACTACTTTTTGTTTGCGCTTTAAACGCTCCACCAAACTACGCAGCGCCAATGGATTTTGCGGATCAATCGGGCACATATCATAGAGAGAGAAAGCAGGCTTCACCCACCACGCCTTGGCCATTGTCGTATTAATTGCAAAAGCAGCGCGTTGCGGCAAAAACACCGATAGCAGTGGACCATCAAGGTAAGACGAGTGATTGGGTACGATCAATGCCTTTTCGCCCGCGGCATGATAATTTTCCATGCCTTTAACTTCGACACGATAGAGCAAACGAAATATCCAGCGGATTGCGGAGGCGAATAACGTCTGCGGCAATGACCAAATTAAATAAGCAACCACACCTAAATTGGCGATGCCGAGCAACACATAAACCATGCGCACGCTCATGCCTTTTGCCAACAGAAATCCAGACAGCACGGAGGCCACCACCATGAATATGGCGTTGATGATATTATTCGCACCGATCACCCGCGCCCGCCGATAATGCGGTGTTCTGGCTTGCATCAAAGCAAAAAGTGGCACCACAAAAAGTCCTGAGCAAAAAGCAATTGCCGATAGGTCAAACAGCACATGCCAGCCTGAAAAATGGCTCAGCAGAATGCCGTAAGTTGCAGGTGAAGTCTCACTGCTTAAACTACCAAAGCTTGCAGAAGAGAAATAAAGATCGAATATGAAGAGGCTCAATAAGAGTGCTGAAAGCGGCACATATTTTAGAGTGATTTTTCCTTTCAGCAGCACATTGCAATAAGCTGAGCCAACGCCCGTTGCGACGCTGAAAACAGCAAGGATGACAGTGGATGTTGTGAGATCTGCATGAAGAATGTCTTTGGTGAAAGGTTGAATTTGCGACAGAAACACCACACCCAAAAACCAGAACCATGAAATCCCTAAAAGTGAAAGCCAGACATCGCGCTTTTCCTTGGCCTGCTTAATCACAATCCACGTTTCACTCACCAGATTGTAATTAATTTTCATATCCGGTTGGGCTGATGGCGCTTTAGGTATGAACCACGCACTGACGTAGGCCAACACTGCAAGACCAATCATCACGCCGGAAACAAAATGTCTGCCAAAGCCTGATAGAATGAAAAAACTGCCGAACAACATTCCCATCAAAATGGAAATGGAGGTTCCGGTTTCAATCAAGCCATTGCCACCGATCAGTTCATCTTTATGAAGGTGCTGCGGAAGAATTGAATATTTTATAGGACCAAAAAACGTTGAAAGAATGCCCGCCATAAAAACGCAGGCAAATTGCGCCGTGATATTATCTGTAAAGAGAAAATAGCTGGCAACAGCGATAAAGAAAATCTCGATCAACTTTACACGCCGCGCAATCGTGCCTTTGTCAAACTTGTCTGCCAGTTGTCCGGCCAGTGCCGAAAACAGAAAGAACGGCAGAACTAGAAGTGCAGCCATGGTTGCGTTCGCACTGTCAGGATCGCCAACCACCGAGTGCAATGGGCCATAAACATAAAGTGTTGCGAGAGAAAGTCTAAATGCATTGTCATTAAATGCGCCAATGGCCTGGGCTATGAAAAGTGGCAGGAAGCGCTTGGTTTTTAATAAAGCAAATTGGCTATGGCCGCTCATCAAACAATCCTTTTGCCCACACAATAGCGGCCCATGTGTTTCCCATGAGTGGTCTGCAGGCGTCAAGTAATCAGAGTTGACCGAACGATCAATTTCGATTGATTGTGGCTGCAACCATGCGTGGTGTCATTTCGATCAGCGTCGGACCGTCCGCCTTAAGGGCCGCAGTAATGGCGGCACCGAGGGCTTTGAGATTTTCAGGTTTCTCTGCGTGGGCTCCATAGGCGCGGGCCAGCATTTGAAAATCAGGATTTTGTAAGGTAACGGCGTTGGGTTGAATGCCGAAATTGACCATGTTATCGTGGATGGCCCCAAGGCTTTCATTGTTCCAGACGAGAATGATGATCGGCAATTTGTGTTCGGCCGCGGTGCCCAGTTCATTGAGGGTGTATTGCAAACCATAATCGCCGACCAATACTGCAACTGGCGATTCCGGTTTGCCGAACTTCGCACCAATGCCCGCAGGCAATGCAAAACCCAATGTGCCAAAGCCGACAGGATGTATCCATGTGCGCGGATGATAAACCGGGAAAGCCTCGTTTGCCACATAAGCGATTTGGGTCATGTCGGAGCAGACGATTGTCTCGCGTGGCAAAGTAGCACGGATCACATCCAGCACTTTTAGAATGTCTTGCTGTTTTGTGTCTGTAATCACATTGCGCAGATAGTCGGTCTCACTTTCAGCGATCTCGCTCTTGCCTGTGCCCGAATGTTGACCAAGGCCTGCAGCTATTGCTTCAAGAGTTGCCTTTGCATCAGCTTGGATGGCGATTTCGGCGGTGTGTGGTTGGGCCAATGAATCGGCATCGATATCAATGCGGATCAAGTTCTTCTCGATCACAATATTATCTTGCCAGAAGTCGGTTTCCGAAAGTTGCGAGCCGGCACAGAGAATGGCATCGGCTGAGCGGATGAAATCAACAACATGCAAGCGGCCCATCCTATACCCCATGCAAAGAGGATGATCCTCGGGAATTGCGCCTTTGCCCGCAGTTGTGGTGAGGACTGGTGCACCTAGTTTTTCAGCGATTGAAAGTGCTGCTTTGCCACAATCAAGGGCTCCGCCGCCAAGAATGATGATCGGGCGCTTAGCTGAATTCAGTCGCGCCACCACCGCAGCAATCTGATCAGCCTGTGGAAGAGCGCGGCGCGGCAGTGGCCTTGCGTGCCAGCCGTCACCGGCCTCAACCTTCAGCATGTCGAGTGGGATTTCGAGATAGGCGGGCCTTGGTCTTTGACTTGCGAAATTAGCAAAAGCGCGGGCCAAGCCATCGCGCACGTCTTTGGGTGTATAGGCTCGCATATGGAGATTGGTGACTGATGCCGCAGCGGCACGTTGATCGATCATTTCGTGCAACCGTCCACGACCTTGCGCACTGTCGGCCATATCAAGGGCCGAAGCGATCACCAGCATATTACTTGAATCAGACCAAGCTTGCCCCATGGGGGTTAGGATGTTGAGAAGGCCCGGGCCAGTGATGGTGAAGCAGACTCCGGGCTTGCCAGTGGCCCTAGCATAGCCATCGGCCATAAAGCCTGCACCTTGTTCATGGCGCGTGAGAATGTGCTTGATATTTGAACGCGGCAGAGCACGGTACATTTCAACATTGTGCACACCGGGAATGCCGAAGATGGTATCCACGCCATAAGATTCGAGCAAACCAACAAGGGCTTCTCCAACGGAAAGTTCGGGACGGTTGGCCATGATTACCTCAGGCGTTCGGGGTGAATGTGAGTTATTTTTAATCCAGCTTCGATCACATCAACGGGAATCGATTTTTTCTCCGCCAATGCTGCGGCAGTGCGTGACAAGGCCGGGGCTGATTGAATGCCATATCCACCTTGACCGACAAGCCAGAAAAACCCCTCCGCGTGCGGATCAAATCCCACCACCACATTGCCATCAGGCACAAAGGTGCGAAGGCCGCCCCAACTATGATCAAGGTGACTGACTTCAAATGTCGTGGCAGTCATCAAGCGCTCAATGCCTTCGGCAATCGCCATATCATCGGCATAGGCATCATGTGGTTCAACTGGCGTTGCATCAGCCGATGAGACAATCATTTTGCCGCTTTGTGGCTTTGCATACCAAGTGTCAGCCACATCCATCATCATGGGCCATTTTTCAAATCCGGGATAGCCGGCAATAGGCACCACGCCGATCGAGCGGCGTTTGGGCACAAGGCCCACAGGCGCAATACCAGCAATTTTTGCAACAACATCGCCCCAAGCACCTGCCGCATTGATGATGACGGGAGCCGAGAATTTTCCGAGCTTGGATTCGACTATCCATGAACCCGCATTATATGTGAGTGCCACAACTTCAGCGTTACTGTGGAGAACGCCGGCTGCCAATTTGAACTGGCGCAAATAGCCACGGTGCAACAGATCGACGTCAAGATCGCCAGTGGCCTTATCGAGAAACGCACGCTTGGTATATCCGGGCCTTAGAATAGGTAAAAGCTTGGTCGCCTCTAGCTCGGAAATTTCTTCGAGGCCTTCACTTTTTGACAACAAATATTCCGTGGCGGCCTCTTCGCCATCTGCTGCCAAATAGAGCGAACCGCGTGGGTTAAACAGTGGCGCATCAGCAAAGCTGGCAGGTGGATTTTTGAAAAAATTAGCACTGGCTCTGGTCAGGGCCAGCATGGGTATAGGCCCATAATTTGGCTCGAAGCTAGCGGCTGATCGCCCTGTTGTGTGATAGCCCGGGCGGTCTTCCATTTCTAAAATGAGCACTGTGTGAGAAGCGGCTAGGTGGGCTGCCACCGATGCGCCCGCAATGCCAGCGCCGATTACGATAAAATCATAGTTATTGTTCATTCAGCAGTGGTAGCTGGGTCAAGGGCCTCTCGTCAAATGCTCTGGCGGAATACGTCCGTGCTGAGATAGCGCAGGCCAGAATCGACAATCAGTGTTGCCACCGTTGCGTTGGGCCCAAGTCGCTCGGCCACGCGTAGGCTTGCTACGATATTAGCACCTGTGGAAGTGCCAGCAAAAATTGCCTCTTCTTTGGCCAAGCGCCGCGCCATGGCTTTGGCGTCATCCGTTGAAACTGTGAGGATTTCATTCACTTCGGCGGGAAACCAAAGCGGTGGTAAAAAGCCAAGGCCGATGCCTTCAATTTTATGGGAGCCCGGAGGCCTGCCGGAAAGCACTGCCGACTCAGCTGGCTCGACGGCAAATATCTGAATGTCCGGTTTTTGATTTTTGAGCACGCGGCTTACACCATGAATGGAATGGGCGGTGCTAACGGTGTGAACGAAAGCATCCACTTTGCCGCGGGTCTGTTGCCAAATTTCTTCGCCGAGTCCGGTATAGCCAGCCGCCCCATCTTCGTTTTTCAATTGATCTGACCACCAGTGGTTTGGCCTTTGGCTAATTTCACCCGCTTTGGCGATCATCGCTTGAATGAGGTCCTTGGTAATTTTCCTATTGTCACTCAGAACATCGGTAATCTCCGCACCAAAGGCTTGCATGGTGAAGCGCTTCTCATCGCTGAAAGCATCGGAAAAGGCGAAGTGGGTTTTGTAACCCAAAGCTCTTGCGACGAAAGCAAGCGAAATGCCCGTGGTGCCGGCCGTATATTCGACCACGGTGCCGCCCGCAGGCAGCAGACCTTTTTCCGCAGCGCGTTGAATTAAATTCCGCGCCAAGCGATCCTTCATGCTGCCAGTGGGGTTGGCCGATTCAAGCTTGGCAACAATGCGGGCACTGCCCTTGGGAACAATATGCCGAAGTTCAACTAGCGGCGTATTGCCGATGGCATCGAGGATGTGGTGGCGATCAGGCATTTTGGAACTCCTCGATTTTGTAAACTTCGGTGCTGAGGTATTTGATTCCGCTATCAACCAAGATTGTAACAATTGTGGCATCTGGCCCAAGGTGCGCGGCCAAGCGCAGGGCCGCAACCACATTGGCCCCAGACGAGGCACCAGCAAACAGGCCTTCTTCGCGGGCCAGACGCCGTGCCATAGCCATCGCGTCGCTCGCTGAAACCGTCATAATCTCATCTACAAGTTCGGCCTTCCACAAAGGCACGACGTAGCCCATGCCGATGCCTTCAATGCGGTTGCTGCCGGACTTTCCACCTGACAGCACTGGCGATTCCTCAGGCTCAACTGCCACAATGCGGATGGTGGCGTCGTGGCGCTTGAGTGCCTCTGCTGTGCCGCGCAGTGATCCTCCGGTTCCCACACAATGCACGAAAGCATCAATGTGACCGCCAGTCTGTTTCCATGCTTCGTCGCCCAAGGCCGAATATCCGGCCAACACATCAAGATTGCTGAATTGATCAGCCCAGAAGTGGCTCGGCTGCAAGCTCAATTGGCGCGAAGCTTCAATCATGGTGTGGACCAGTTCTGCGGTAATTTTCTTATTGTCGCTTTTCACAATCTGCAATTCGGCACCAAGGGCTTTCATGTGGGCGAGCTTTTCGTCGCTGAATGCATCTGATGAGACGAGAAGGCATTTGTAGCCAAGGGCAACAGCCACACTAGCCAAGGATGTGCCGGTGCTTCCGCTGGTGCATTCGACAATTGTTCCACCGGGTTTCAGCCGACCATTCTCAGCAGCCCTGCGGACAATTGCCAAAGCGGCGCGGTCTTTCATGCTGCCAGTGGGATTGGCCGATTCAAGTTTGACAAGAACCTTGGCGTGACCCACCTTAGTAACGCGCCGCAGTGGTAGCAGCGGGGTGTCGCCGATAAGGTCGATTACGCTGGCTCGCATGGTCTTCCCGTCACCCGTTCAATGCACATGCGGTTTCAAAACATGCAGCGACACATAGGGCGCATCACCCACCACCCAACTGTCATGCGGAGTTGTGGTGATATAAAAAACCGTTCCCGCAATGAGATCAAGATATTCGCCAGTTTCATATTGAACGGCACCATGACCTGACAAGACTGTTCCCGTATGAGGGGCAAAGCACAGGCTGGTGCCAACGATTGGCGCGTTATGGACGGACCATTTCCACCCAGGCTGATAGGTGGCGCGGCCGAGTGAGACACCATCGAGGTGAATGATCTCGAAGCGTCCAAACGGGAACTCACGGATTTCGTCAGGTTTATCGAAGGCTTTTAACAAGGTTTCAGACATGTGTGTCCTCCCTAGATCGTCTCTTCGAAGAATTGATCTCGACCAGTATGACACAAAATTGATGTTCCTCCAAACAGCGCGTTTGGATGAGGCGAACACCTTGTGGCCTTGCGTCCTTTTGAGGCTCAGGCCATTGTAGAAAAAATTCAGAGGAGTTTTCTTTGACCAATTTCAACCAACCCATATCCGGCCTCGTCACACCACGCTTTGGTGGGCTTGCGACATTTTTTCGTTTGCCGCATGTGCCTTTAGAAGAAGCGAAGAATATCGATATTGGAATTGTGGGCATTCCTTGGGATGGTGGCACCACCAATCGCCCTGGACCGCGCCATGGTCCACGACAAATGCGTGACCAATCGGCCATGGTTAGGCGTATGCATCAAACTTCGCATGTGGTGCCTTATGATTTGGCCAATGTGGTTGATCTTGGCGATTGTCCCGTGAACCCTGCCAATGTCGATGATGCATTGGCTCGTGTGGAGAAATATTTCAAAGCTCTGGTGGCCAAAGGAATTAGACCTCTCTCAGCTGGCGGTGATCACTTGTGTTCATTGCCAGTATTGCGTGCAGTTGGTGCCAAAAAGCCAGCCGCGATGATTCACTTTGATGCCCATACTGACCTCTACGACAGTTATTTTGGCGGCTTTAAATATACTCATGGCACGCCCTTTAAACGCGCCATTGAAGAGGGTGTTTTGGACCCCAAGCGCACCATTCAAATTGGTCTTCGAGGTTCGATGTATGATCTTGAAGATTTCGAGTATGGAGAAAAAATGGGTGTGCGCATGGTGCGTATTGAAGAGGCGATGGAGAAAGGCCCAAAAGCGATTATGGCCGAAGCCCGCGATATTGTGGGCGACTCTGATGTCTATGTGAGTTTTGATATTGATATGCTGGACCCGGTTTATGCGCCCGGCACCGGCACACCAGAAATTGGCGGCTTCACCACTTTTCAAGCCCAGCAAATGCTGCGTGAACTGCGCGGCCTTAACATTGTGGGGGCGGATGTTGTGGAAGTGTCACCACCGTTTGATCCATCAGGTATGACGGCATATGCAGGTACAGTGATGATGTTTGAGATCATGTGTTCAATGGCCGAAGCTGTGGCGCGGACTCGCACATAATTTAAGAGCGATGATGGCCCGCAGCGACGGCCTGCTGCTCGGCCACGCGCTTACGCGGCACACCAGCTTGATCGGCAATTTTATAAATAAGCGCATCCTCTTTGGTATGAAGTTCTTGGTCGCACAGTGCGAGATCCCACAACATTCCAATCAGATTGGTGCGGTCTTCAATGCTGAGCAAATCAGGAAGATGGCGTGAGGCTTGCAGCAACGCTTCACTTTGCAGTTCAGCCTTGGCAAAGGCTTGAGCAATTTTCAGAGTTTCGTTCGTGAATTGATATTTTGTTTTGAGGAACGTCTCAAAATATTCAACTTCAACGGCTCGCACTTTTCCATCAACCGGAATGACGCTCCCCAAAATTGCAGCCAATAAATACTTACGCTGCGAGGGTGAGAGCTTCGCAAAGCCATTGGGTGTTGCGATTGTTTCCATGATCAGAGCAATAATTGCTCTTGCTTCAACGGGCGATGTGTCCGCTGGTTTTGCTATTTTTACCATTTTATTCCCCAGTCTTTTAGCAGTATCAAATTTTTCATTGAAGCTCAAAGGTTCAATGCGCAACTCAAAAATATTTGATGCACGACTCGCAAATCTCGTTAGATGTTGAAAGCATGAACAGTTCGTTAACAACAGCATTGCGGCCAATTTTAGTTTCAACTGGGTGGAAACTTAGCGGCTTGATTTTTATGCTGGGAGCGTTCTCAGGTTTGGCCATGCCTCCCGTCGATGCCTGGTGGATTCTTGGTGCTACTGTTCCTGTCTTTTTGGTCTTACTCAAAAATACGCAGCGTTGGTTGCTGGCTGGGTGGCTGTTCGGTTTTGGATATTTTTTGGTCGCTTTGCATTGGATCGGTTTTGCATTTTTCGTCGATGCCAAAGCCGATCTTTGGATGATGCCCTTTGCAGTGGGTGGGCTTGCGGCGGCGGCTGCTTTGTATTGGGGGACTGCCACATTCGTGACGCAAAAATTTATTCAGCGTGGTTTTTCACTGTGGCTCATCTTTCCAATTTGCTTGAGTATTGCAGAATATCTTCGTGGAATATTATTCACAGGTTTTCCGTGGGCCGTGCCGGGCCTTGCCGTTGATGGCATGGGCGCTGTGGCGCAGCTTGCTTCGATTGTTGGTATGAATGGTTTGACGCTTTTGATTGTGTTGTGGGCCACAATGCCACTGGCTTATAGACGAGGTTACAAGAAGCAATCGTTGATTGTTTTGTCGCTGCTGCCGCTGGCTTGGGTTTGGGGGCAATGGCGATTGGCTGAGAATCCGACGCGATTTGTTGACGGTGTTGGGTTGCGCTTGGTGCAACCCAATATTTCTGCAAGTGATAAATGGCGCGGCGATAACGCCCGAAAAATATTCAATCAGCTGTTGGAATTATCTGCTCGTCCTTCGCTCGCTGGCATCAAGATAACGCATGTCATTTGGCCTGAGTCATCGGTGCCGTTTCTGATCGACGAAAGCTCCGAAGGCAAAGCTGAATTACGCCAGGTTTTGATTGGTGAGAAAATTCTGATGGCAGGCGCGGTGCGGCGGTCGAGTGTTGCGCCCGTCAATGGCGTTGATCCCTCTTACTATACAAGTGTGTTGGTTTTTGATGGCTGGGCTAATGTGCTCACGCATTACGATAAATCACATTTGGTGCCGGGTGGTGAGTATCTGCCATTGGCATGGGCCTTGGAACCTCTGGGGTTTAGAAAAATTGTCAACTTGCCAGAAGGATTTAGTGCTGGCGCTGGGCCGCAATCCATTGCTATTCCCGGGGCGGGCCTTGCTAGTTTGCAAATTTGTTACGAGTCAATTTTTCCCAACAAAACCATCGACTTTGGCAACCGTCCCGATTGGATTGTGAATGTGACCAATGATGGCTGGTTTGGAAATTCGGCTGGACCCTACCAGCACCTCGCGCAATTGCGCTTGCGGGCCATTGAGCAGGGCCTTCCGGTGGCACGATCGGCAAATACGGGAATTTCAGCCGTTATTGATCCCGTCGGTCGCTATATAGAAAAGACTGAGCTCGATAAAGTCGATGCACGTGATTCGCGTCTTCCTGAAAAAATACAACCTACAGTATACTTTTACGGAAAGGACGCAGCACTCGTTTTTGGGTGGTTTTTCGTATTTTTGTTTAGTGCTTTACAGCGCAAAAGACTATAGATTTTTCATGTAGAATTGATTGTGCAGGTGCCGTAATTGCTTGCCATTTTACCTTGCCAAATTTGACACTCGACATTTCTTTGCAACGTGGAGTATATGTAGTTTTCAACCCTACTCTACTTAACGAGACTCGGCTGGGGGCAACGGCCAGAGGTATACATGACACGGCGCGATCCAAATTACATTGACGTACACGTCGGCTCGCGCATTCGCATGCGCCGTCAGCTGATTAATATGAGCCAAGAGCGTCTCGGCGAATTGCTTGGTATCACATTTCAACAAGTTCAAAAATATGAAAAAGGCACCAACCGTATTAGCGCGAGCCGGTTGTTTTATGCGGCCAAAACGCTGGGTGTGCCGGTTCAGTTTTTCTTTGATGGCTTGCCGGGTGTCGATGCCGAAGGCGGCCTTGGTGAGTCGGCTGGCGATGAGTTTGTAGCCTCGATGATGACGCCCGAAGGCATTCAATTGGCTAAGGCCTTTAAAGATGCTGACACGCAAACTAAACGTAAGTTGATTGCCGGCCTTGCCCGCATGATCGTGGATATGAAGACCTAAACCAATCCCCGAAGTTTGAATTTTTAACACGTGATAGGGTGCAGGATAAGCTTGACCTAAAGCTGAATGAATGGCATGACGCGATTGAGCGTATAAAGATTTCTTTATGTAGATGTTCACTTCAAGCGGGGCACCCCACGGGATTAAAAAATATGGCACGCAGTTCTTATCTTTTTACCAGTGAATCAGTTTCAGAAGGTCATCCAGACAAAGTCTGTGACCGGATTTCAGACGAAGTCGTCGATTTGTTTTTCCGCGAAGCTTTGGCTGAGGGCATGGACCCGTGGCAAGTGCGCGTCGCTTGCGAAACTTTAGCAACCACCAACCGTATTGTTATCGCCGGTGAAACTCGCGGTCCAAAATCAGTGACTCACGAGAAAATCGAAGCCGTTGCGCGTGCGGCCATCAAGTCGATTGGCTATGAACAGCAGGGCTTCCATTGGGATACGGCCAAGATCGAAATTCTGTTGCATGATCAATCAGCCGATATTGCGGTGGGCGTTGATACTGCTGCCAATAAAGATGAAGGCGCTGGCGACCAAGGCATTATGTTTGGTTATGCCTGTGATGAAACGCCGGACCTGATGCCAGCTCCACTCTATTATTCACAGCGCATTTTGCAGTTGCTTGCTGAAGCCCGCCATTCTGGTGCAGCGAAACAACTTGGCCCTGACTCAAAGAGCCAAGTGACTGTAAAATATAAAAACGGCAAACCCGTTGGCGCCACGCAGATTGTGGTTTCTCATCAGCACATCGACGAAAACATGACATCGAAAGATGTTTTGAAACTGGTCACACCTTATGTGAAGAAAGCCCTGCCAAAGGGCTGGATCACCAAGGACACTGTTTGGCACGTGAATCCGACCGGCAAGTTCTATATTGGCGGACCAGATGGTGACTCAGGCCTGACAGGTCGTAAGATCATTGTGGATACTTATGGTGGTGCAGCGCCTCATGGTGGCGGTGCATTCTCTGGCAAAGACCCAACCAAGGTTGATCGCTCAGCGGCCTATGCGGCGCGCTATTTGGCCAAGAATGTGGTGGCGGCCAAGCTTGCCAAGAAGTGCACCATTCAATTGTCTTATGCCATTGGTGTTTCGCAACCGCTTTCGGTTTATGTGGACACACATGGCACCAGTAAGATTGATGATGCCAAAATCGAAAAAGCCTTGCGCAAGGTAATGGACCTCAGCCCACGCGGTATTCGCAAGCATCTTGATCTCAACAAGCCCATCTACGCGCGTACATCGGCTTATGGGCACTTCGGCCGCAAGCCGACCAAGGACGGTGGCTTCTCTTGGGAAAAGACCGACCTTATTGATGCACTCAAAGCGGCGGTGAAGTGACCAGTCCAAGACCGATTTTTCAATTCTACGGGCGGCGCAAGGGGAAACCTTTGCGCCGTCATCATGTTGGCTTGATGGAGACACTGCTGCCGGAGGTGGCGGTGGATTTATCAGCGCCGCTTGCCGGTGCCGGCGATCGGTGCTGGTTGGAAATTGGCTTTGGCGGTGGTGAGCATTTAGCGCATCAGGCGGCGCTCAATCCGGACGTGATGATTTTAGGGGCTGAGCCCTATCTCAATGGCGTGGCCAAAATTTTAGCCGAAATAGAAGACCGTAAACTCACCAATGCGCGGGTGCATTATGGCGATGCGCGCGTGCTGCTGGAGGCTTTGCCGGATGCCTGCTTTGAGCGGGTCTATCTCCTCTATCCCGATCCGTGGCCCAAGGCGCGCCAGAATAAACGGCGTTTTGTTTCGCCCTCAAATCTCGCCCAAATTCACCGCGTGTTAAAACCATCCGGCCAATTTTGGTTCGCCAGTGACATTGAAGATTATGTGCAGTGGACGCGCGAACATATTGCAACCCATGCTGGGTTTATTGAAGAGGGCGACTCATCGCAGCCCTTTGAAAACTGGACGCAAACCCGTTATGAAGCCAAAGCCGTGCGCGAAGGCCGTGGCTCAGCTTATTTGCATTTCCTGAAGTTGTGAGTTGAACAATTAAGTCACTTTGAAGCAGGCACCAGTTGCGCTAAGGCCTATCACATATGGAGGGCTTTACCGATGTTCGATTTGTTCAAGAAAATGATGCCGAAGGAAGAGAAGTTTTTTGATCTCTTTGAGGCCCATGCCGCAAAAGCTGTTGATGCAGCAGCATCGCTGCGCGCCATTTTTGTAGGCGGTAAAACCATCACCGCAAATTGCAAAACTTTGATGGCCTATGAAGATGATGCCGATAAAATTACCGAACAAGTGATGCAAGCCTTGCGCAAAAGTTTCATCACACCGTTTGATCGCAGCGATATTAAAAATCTGATCAGCGCCATGGATGATGCTGTAGACCAGATGAATAAAACCGCCAAAGCCATTTTGCTTTTTGAAGTTTCATCCTTCGAGCCCACCATGGTGAAGATGGCCGATGATGCGGTGGCCCTTGCGGCCCTCAGTGCTGAAGCATTGCCCCTGCTGCGCAATGTGGGCCAGAATGGCAACCGCTTGCATGTGATCACCGAACAAATGATCGCCATCGAAGATGCATCAGACCAGCGCCACGAAGAAGGCATCAAAGCTTTGTTCAAAGGCAAAGGCAAAAAAGACCCGATGATCTTTATTGTGGGCTCAGAAATTTATGAGCACTTTTTCTAAGTGCTCATA
>JANPGD010000087.1:0-4400 GCA_031423845.1 Hyphomicrobiales bacterium
CTTATCTCACGGTGATTGGTAAAAACCCACAGGCTGTTTTAGAGGCGTTAAACACCGCAGCGTAACTCCCCCTCGGACGTGGACACCAAGGGGGATAGTCTTGAGTTATGCCGCTACAGCGACAGTCTTCCCATTCTCGCTCCACATCAAATAAGCAGAACCTGCCAAGATGAGCGCGATGCCGATCCATAAATTGCCCTCAGGCAAATAGTGGAATGCCAAGAAGCCAGCAATGATGTTGAACGGCAAACGCAAATCATCAAACGGTTGAAGCGATGAGGCGTCAGCTTTGGAGTAAGCTTTGGTCAAACAATATTGAGCGATGAATTGAATAACACCACCCGCCAATAGATACCAAAGTACTTGTCCTGATGGCCATTCAAAGCCAGCGCCAATCGACAGCACAGCGTTGATCGGCGATAATAGCAGTAGCAACCACATGGTGATTGTTTCTGGCTTTTCATGGCCGGTGAGTTGCTTGGTGATGAGCGAAGCCGCACCCCACAAAACTGCCGCAGCAATGGGAGCCAGCGACCATAGATTAAAACCGGTGGACCATGGCTGGAGCACAATCATAGCACCTGCAAAACCTAGTGCTGAAGCAATCCAGCGATTCGTTCCTACATTTTCGCCTAAATAGAATTTAGCACCCAACAAGATGAAAAATGGTGAGGTCATCACCAAGGCAATCACCTGCCAAATTTGCACACCATGCGCCAAGCCCATGACAAAGGCTTGAACACCAAGTGCTGAGAGAACAACGCGAATGATATGTTGCACGGGATAATCCGTTTTGAGCGAAGCCAACCCACTGCGCCAAATGAAAGGCAGTGAAACGACGAGTGCAATGAAATATTGCCAGAAGGCATCAGACGTTGGTTTGAACGCAAGCCCACCGTAATCGGCAGAGCCTGTCACCGTTTGGGTAATCACGTTGATCACAGCAAAGGCAATGCCTGCCATCACCATATATATGGCACCTGATACTAGATTTTTATTGAGGGTCTGACTCATGTTAATTGTCCTTTCTTCAAACATGAATCAGGACGACATGAAAAGACACCCCGCAATAAGCGAGGTGACCCAACAAATCTCTTTTTATCCGGACTATACCGTCGGCCCAGGAGTTACACCTGATCTGCTGACCCTTCTTAGCCTAAACCAAAAAAGCGCTCGCGGGCTATACCGCCGGTGGGGAATTACGCCCCGCCCTGAGAATTACCGGAACATTCCGGCGAAAGACCCATAAGGGCAGGGCGCTTGCGGAGCAAGGCCTATCTGCTATGCAGAAGTTTCATTGTGTTATTGTGAGTTGCGGGCTATCTCCAATCTCAATCCAAATTGCCGACATTCCTGCGCAGGCAGGAATCCAGTTTTCAACGAGTCCCGCTGCCTAAAGCTGGATTCCCGCCTCCGCGGGAATGACGGTTTATGGTTGTGAAATGAAGTTAATAAAAAAAACCCATGACCACCCCGCGTAAACCACCCATCGCCCGTTCTGCTGCCCGTTTGGGCGCGGTACAAGCTCTCTATCAAATGGATATTGCGACCGCTGACTTAGGCGAAACCTTGGCCCAATTTTCGAGCCGTGTTGTGGGTGAAGATTTTGAAGATGGTCAATGTGGCCCAGCAGATTTCAAGCATCTGCGTGAAGTTGTAGAAGGGGCCGTGCGCGAACAAGCCTTGATTGATCCCACAGTTGATAAGTTGCTCGATAAAGATTGGCCGCTCCACCGCTTGAACGCCACGCTGCGTGCTGTGCTGCGAGCCGGGGCCTTTGAAATTATGTTCAAAGAAAATGTGCCTGCAAAAGTGGCCATCAATGAATATGTGAATGTGGCAGGAGCGTTCTTCGATGGTGAAGAGCAAAACTTCGCTAATGCCGTTTTGAATAATTTAGCGCGTCAGCGTCGCCCCGAAGAATTCGCCGCGTGAGCCCACAAGCGCCACGCACCACCATTCTGTTGCTGGCCATCGCACAATCATTATACTCCTGTGCTGTGATCACTGTGTTTGCAACCGGCCCTTTGGTGGGCCTCATGTTAGCCCCCAACCAAGGCTATGCCACATGGCCTGTGACCAGTTTTGTCGTGGGCTCTATGATCGCCGTCTGGCCAGCGTCCTATTTAATGAAAATCTTTGGTCGCAAACCCGTGTTTGTGGCAGGCGCGCTCTCCAGCATCATCGGCGCGTTAGTTTCAGTCTGGGCCATCTATCATGGTGACTTTTATCTATTCTGCATTGGCGCAGCGCTGCAAGGAGTGTTGCAAGCAACCTCCAGCTTTTATGCCTTCACCGCCGCTGAGGCCGCCGGGCCAGACGATAAATCAGTGGCCATTTCTTGGGTGCTCACAGGCGGCGTCGTTGCCGCAATTGCAGGTACTTTAATTTCCAGCAACACGCGCGATTTGCTGGCACCCTTCACATTTGCCGGAACTTATATCGCGGTCATCGTGTTCGCCATTCTCAGCCTCATCGTGTTTGCAGTGCTGCAAGTGGCCAAACCCACTGCTGCTGAAATCCAAGGCCCACAGAGAAGCTGGCCAGAATTATTGCGCCAACCCAAACTTTTGATCGCCATGGCCACAGCCATTTTCTCATACGCGTTGATGAACTTGATGATGACAGCGGCACCAGTCGCCATGAAAATTTGTGGATTCAATGTTGAAGCATCGATCTGGGTTATTCAATGGCACGTGCTCGCCATGTTTGTACCCAGCTTCTTTACCGGCGTTTTGATCAAGCGCTTTGGCGTGAATTTGATAACGGGAATTGGTATGGCGATTTTGATTGGTGCAGGGTTAACGGCGCTGCTCGGCATCACATTCCCACATTTTTCAGTCGCACTGATATTGCTCGGCCTCGGTTGGAACTTCGGCTTCATCGGCGGCACCACCATGCTCACCACAACCTATCGGCCAGCTGAACGCGCCAAAGTGCAAGCCGTCAACAATTTCGGTGTGTCAATGATGGTCGCCATCGCCTCAGCCTCAAGTGGCCAAATGCTCAGCCATTTCGGCTGGAGTTCAGTGGCGCTGACAGTGATGCCAATTGCAGCTATTGTTCTCGGAATCATAATTTGGCTGAGAACCCATGAAAGCACTTCCTCCGCTCACTCTCTCTGAACCTGAAATGCGTCATATCATGGCCGAAGTGGGCACGATGATCGTTGATCATTTTGTCAACTTGCCCAACCAGCCTGTCACCAAACCATCGACACTTGCAAACTTGCGCAGCGGCTTGCAGGAAACTTTACCGCTCGGTCCAACACCTGTTTCCGATGTGCTGAAACAAGTGCAGCAATTCGTGCTTTCAGAAATGACCCATAATGATCATCCCAGAAATTTTGCCTTCGTGCCGGGCCCCAGCAATTTCGTCGGCGCCATGGCCGATGCGATTTCATCGGCGTTGAATATTTTCTGCGGCGCATGGATTGGCCCATCGGGCACAGCACAAATTGAATTGATGACCATTGAATGGTTGCGCCAGCTGTTTGAATTTCCAGCATCAGGCGGCGGCCTGTTTGTCAGCGGCGGCTCCATGGCCAATCTCACCTGTTTGGCCGTGGCCCGCCACACCAATCTGGCCAATAACCCGGCCAACGCCACAGTGTATTTTTCCGATCAAACCCATTCATCCGTGGCCAAGGGCTTAAAGATTTTAGGCTTCCAGCAATATCAATTGCGCAAATTGCCATCCGATGAAAACTTCTGCTTGCCCATGGATGCGCTTGCCAAAAAAATCGCCGCTGATCGCCAACAAGGCTTGGTGCCCTTCTGCGTGGTGGCCAATGCCGGAACCACCAATGCCGGAGCAATTGATCCCTTAGAAAAAATCGCTGACTTCTGCGCCGCCGAAGGCCTGTGGATGCATGTTGATGGTGCTTATGGCGGCAGTGCGGCCATTTCAAAAACGGGCAGGGGGCTTCTCGCCGGAATGAACCGCGCTGATTCACTCTCCATTGATCCCCATAAATGGATGTTCCAACCTTATGAAATCGGCTGCGCATTAATCCGTAATCAAGAGCACTTGAAAGATACCTTCAAAGTCTCTGCCGAATATTTAAAAATCATGGAACAGAGTGCCGAGCAACCCAACTTCAGTGACTATGGCGTGCAACTGACGCGAGGTTTTCGTGCGCTAAAACTGTGGATGTCGCTCAAAGCCTTCGGCGTTGAAGCCTTCAGAGAAGCCATCGAGATCGGTATTGAAAATGCTCTGTACACGGAGCGTTTATTGCGCCAATCCCCCGATTGGGAAATCATCACCCCCGCCAGCCTCGGCATTCTCACCTTCCGCTTCATCGCGAAAAATATGAGTGAAGAACAACTCAGCCAACTCAATTCCGACATGGCCAGCGAAATGATCACCTCAGGCTACGCCATGCTAAGCCCCACAGT
>JANPGD010000088.1:0-3657 GCA_031423845.1 Hyphomicrobiales bacterium
GTCGCGAACCAATTTTTAACAAAGCCAATTCTTCAACCGGACTTGCGGTTTGGAAATAGGTCATCAAAGCCGGATCATGGGCCAGCTTCTGATAAGCCTTGAACGAAAGCTGTGCTATATCTTCAACCGCCGCCTGGTGATCTGGGATCAGTCGCTGTTCTGGCTCCGAACTCGATTTTAAAGTGTGCAGCAGCACTGCGGATGTGAGCGTTTCAAGATTGATCAACGCCGTGCCGCGATTGGCAAATTTTGACGACACCACTTCACCCTGCTCCGTGACGCGCATCCGCCCACCCACTGTGCCAGAAGGTTGAGCGGCAATAGCCCGGCCCGCTGGTGCACCACCCCGGCTCACTGAGCCGCCGCGACCATGGAAGAAGCTGATTTCAATTTCAGATTTGCGGCCCACCCGAATGAGACGGCGTTGCGCCTCGAACAATTCAAAGCTGGCGCAGAAAAAACCACCGTCTTTGTTGGAGTCTGAATAGCCCAACATAATTTCCTGCACACCGCCATTGGCCTGCACCGATTGGCGCACCACCGCATTAGCCAGAAGCGCCTCCATAATGGCGGGGCCTTCGCGCAGATCTTCGATGGTTTCAAACAGTGGCACCACGCGAATGCGGCAGGTTTCGTGGCTCGATGGATCGCTAAACAACCCACAATATTTTGCCAGCAGATAAAGCCCCAACACGTCATCCGCACTTTGCGTCATCGACAATATAAATGTGCCAATGGCTTTCGGGTCTGGCCCATCTAGCGTTTCACGGATGAGATGCAACAAGCCGAGAAGTTCTGTTGCTTCTTCCGACATATCGCGGAACTGTGGAACAAAGCCCATGGGCTTTTCAAGTTCAGTGACAATCCATGCGCCCCATGCAGTAGAATGAATTTCGGGTGCCGCAGTTTTGGCCACCGGATTCATTTTGGCCCACACTTCTGTCAGCACGCGGTTAATCACGGTCGTGTTTTGGCGAATGTCGAGACAGGCTGTGCGGAAACCAAACACTTCCGCCTCCCAGCGCACTGGGCGCACCAGTGACGTAGCAAGGCCCGGGGCTTTCATATCAGCCAGAGTGGCTTCAACCATGTGCAAAATGGAAATCAGCTCATCCACATTCACAAATGGTTTGGCTGCTGTTCCAGATTGGTAGATCACGTCAAGGCGTTTGCGCAGTGCAGTGAAAAATTGACGAAATGGTTCCGCTGGATTGCGAAGTAAAATTTCATCTTTCGCACCAGAGAGATCAAGCTGCTTATCCAGTTCAACAGTGAAAGCCTCAGGAATGGGCATTTCATAGGAACTCACGGATACGAACTGCGAAAGCTCTTCAAGCTTTAAATCCAACCGCCGCACGGAAGCCATGCTGCTTTCACGAAGCGCACGGCGCGTGGTTTCAACTGTTACGAATGGGTTGCCATCGCGGTCACCACCAATCCAAGACGAAAATTTAATCGGCGGACGAATACGCGCGGTGAGTTCCGGATAATGCCGGATCAATGCCGATTGCATCACATCGCACACAGCAGTGGTGCGATCAAACAAAGCATCGCGGAAAAAATGCAAGCCCCAAGCCACTTCACTTTCGACTGTGGGTTTTTCAATGCGGATTTCACCCGTCATCCAAAGAAGATCAATTTCGTTGCGCAATTGAAACAGCAGAGCATCGCGCTCACGCGGCGTCCAGCGTGGGCTGTCGAGTTCGAACAGTTTCAAATAGATCCGGCGGTGAATTTCCAAAACGGTCACACGTTTGGCTTCGGTAGGATGCGCTGTGATGGTGGGGCCAACATCAAGTATGCCCAGAACTTTTTCAACGGTCTCAGGTGAAACCCCAGCCTTGGCAGCTTCCGCCAAAGCTTGTGAGAGCGAGCCACCCACTTCATCTGGCCCGGCTTGTTTTTCCAAACTGCGGCGATTTCGAATGGCCGCGTTTTCTTCCGCAATGTTCATCAACTGCAACCAAATGCCAATGGCCTGCAACGCATGTTCAACCAAATGCGCTGGAATCGAAGCCGCTTTCTCGGAATGATCCAAAATGGGCAGAACTTCCGGTTCACGCTGGCGAATGACTTGCCGCAAAAGATCGCGCAGCATTGGCGTAATCTCTTCGATATATGAAGTATCTTCAGTTTGGACGGGCAATTGCTGGTTCATATGTCGATTTGTGCAATGCAACATAGAAAGAGTCAATCGCAAAGTCTGATTTGCAGTGCATCAAAACTATCGCTAAGCAGCGCCCATGTTAAACATTAGTGAAATGACTTTTCGGATCGGCGGGCGGGTTTTGCTCGAAGATGCTTCTGCCTCTCTGCCAACCGGCCATAAAGTAGGCCTCGTGGGCCGCAATGGCACGGGCAAATCAACCTTGCTTAAATTGATCTTGGGCGATTTGATCCCCGAATCCGGCACCGCATCTATCCCAAGAACTGCGCGAATCGGCACCGTGGCGCAGGAAGCCCCCGGCGGCAAAGAAACCCTTCTGGAAGTGGTAATGGCCGGCGACGTTGAACGCACGCAACTCATGGCCGAAGCCGAAACCGCCAAAGACCCGAACCGCATTTCCGAAATTCAAGTGCGCTTGGCCGATATTGAAGCGTATTCCGCCGAATCTCGTGCTGCTGTTATTCTTGCAGGTTTGGGCTTTACAGAAGAAGTGATGAATGGCCCCTGCTCTGCCCTTTCTGGTGGTTGGCGGATGCGCGTGGCCTTGGCTGCCGCCCTGTTCGGCGCACCGGATGTATTGCTGCTCGATGAGCCGACAAATTACCTCGATCTTGAAGGCACCATCTGGCTGCAATCTTATATCCGTGATTATCCGCATACTATTTTATTGGTCAGCCATGACCGCGATTTGTTGAATGTTTCGGTTGATGCCATTTTGCATCTCGATCAATTTAAACTCACTTTGTATCAAGGCAATTACGATAATTTCGAACGCCAACGGCGCGAGAAGCAAGCGCTCAATTCGAAAATGAAACGGAAGCAAGATGATCAGCGCGCTCATATGCAAGCGTTCGTGGATCGCTTTAAAGCCAAAGCCTCCAAAGCTCGCCAAGCGCAAAGCCGCATGAAGGCTTTGGCCAAACTCGAACCCATCGCCGACATGATTGAAAATGCGGTGGCCCCGTTCATTTTCCCAAATCCAGAAAAGCAAATCGCTCCGCCCTTGGTGGCTTGGGATAAAGTTTCGGTTGGCTATGGCGACAAAACTGTTCTGAAAAATATTACACTGCGCATGGACCCCGATGATCGCATCGCGCTGCTGGGTTCCAACGGCAACGGCAAATCCACATTTGCAAAATTGCTGTGCGGAAATTTGAAACCGATGCTCGGTTCAATGACCCACCCATCACGGCTTTCCATTGGTTATTTCGCTCAGCATCAGTTAGACGAACTTTCCGAAGACCGCACGCCGTTTGAATATATTTCCGAACTGATGCCTGACGCACCCGTATCAAAACGTCGTGCCAAACTCGGCGCTGTTGGTTTTGGTGTAAACTTGGCCGATTCAAAATGTTCGATTTTATCGGGCGGTGAAAAAGCGCGACTGTTGTTTTTCTTAGCGACCTATCATGCGCCCCATGTTTTGGTCATGGACGAACCAACAAACCATTTGGATATCGACAGTCGCGAAGCGTTGATTTTGGCGATCA
>JANPGD010000089.1:0-15274 GCA_031423845.1 Hyphomicrobiales bacterium
GTACCTCTAGGAAGGTTCCCACGTGTTACTCACCCGTCTGCCACTGATGTATTGCTACACCCGTTCGACTTGCATGTGTTAAGCCTGCCGCCAGCGTTCGTTCTGAGCCAGGATCAAACTCTCAAGTTTGAAACAGCTCGATAATGGTAAACCATTATCATGTGATCGCAATGCGTATTAAATTGACGAGAGATTATGTACACTCGATATTACTATCGAAGCTTATTAAGCTCTCTAAATATAAACGCAAACGACTATGTTTCGGTTGTTCAATCTGTTACCAGATCGAACCGCCAGGACACGCGCCGCCTGCGTTTCTCTTTCTTTCGTTAACAATGTCAAACAGCGGGGAGCCTACCGGCTCCGATATGCGACAGACATTTCCCTGCCCCGGTTCCCTTTTCAGGGATGCCGGCAACTTGGAGCGCCGATCGCATCTTGAATTTCCATGAGGCCGTAGGCGCTAACCGTGCGCCCCAGGCCCTCAGTGAGCGGGTTATAGGTCGAGGCCCCTCAAAGTGTCAAGCATCGTTTTTAAAAAAATTCATAATAATTACAAGTATTTGATATAATTGAATATAATAGGATATTTTTAGTTGATAAACTGCAGTTTTGCTGCGTTGCGTCATCAAATCGTTGCGCCTTTGCGTCGGGCGTTCGACGTTTACGCTCTCCAACACTTCCATGTGACCGATTTTCACACGGATTAATTTGAAAAGTCATCATAGATTCTCATTTCTGATCGATTTTATGGTTAACGAATTGGAAATGAAGCTGTGAGAGTTTGGAACTGTTTGAAACACGAATGTGTGTGGGCCGACGTCACAGATATTGGTTGGAATGAATGTTTGCACAGCCTCGGCTAATGCAATATGTAAAACTGAGTAATAGTCCGGGGAGTGTGCGCAGAGTGCGAAGTGAAAGTCATAATAAGCGCGTAGTGCGAAAGCCCGCTTTGACTCACCTTGTGCCAATTTCCAAGGAATTTAACCCTATTGATCTCGAAGCCTCGTTTCTTGAGGACAGTCCCCACCATCGCTGGTTACTCACCAGCTGTATCGCAGGCATTACTGGAACTTTGATTATTGGCGGTGCCGTGCTTGGCCTGTTCGGTCACAATGCGAGGCCACTAGATGCAACCGCTGCCGTGCAATCCGGCTCTGAAATTACAAGCACTATAAAGAAGCCCACAGATCTTGCTGATGTTAAATCGGCAACCGTTCCCAAAACCGAAGTTTTAGCAGAGCGCGATTTAAACGGCGGCTTTGCCTATCCTGAAATTACGGCCGATGAGTTGCCTTATGGTAACGAACAAACCACTGTACTCGATGCTGAAATTCAGTCTGTCGCCAACGAAAACGAAAACATAACAACGATCAGTAAAACTCCGCCGCCCGAACCCGTCGATGAAAGCTTCGACTTGCCAAAAGGCAGCACACTGGTTGCAGAGTTGACCAGTCGCGGCGTTTCAAGAGCGGCGGCACAGGCTTTGGTTTCTTCACTTGAGCCCGTTCTACCCACAAAAATGATCAAGGCCGGCACAAAGTTCGACGTGACCTTTGATCGTCAGATTGATTTCTATGGGCGCGAAGTAACATTCCCCGTGGAACTTTCATTTCAACCCGGACCAAAAGAAACTATCACCGTCAGCTCCGATGAAGACGGCCAGTTCAGTGCGCAGATCGAAGGCAAGGATGACGGCGTTAAATCGCAATATGCCGAGAAGCCAGCAGTCACCCAGTTCCGTGCGCAAACCAAAGTTGGTCCCAGTCTTTATGCAACAGCCAAAGATAATTTGATTCCAGATTATATCGTGAGCGAATTCACGCGCGTCTTTTCATATGACGTGGATTTCCAACGCCAAGTGGCGGCAAGCGATACTTTTGACCTGTTCTATGGCAATCCGCTCACAGGGTCGTCCAGCAAGCGTAAAGTTTTGCACTACGCCAAACTTTCAACTGACGGTATAACCAAAACATATTTCAGATTTACGACGGCCGATGGTCAAACCGATTATTTTGATGCCGACGGCCGCAGCGCCTCTCGCGCTCTGTTGAAAACTCCAATTTCAGGTGCAAAATTGACGTCCGGCTTTGGCGTTCGCGTCCATCCTCTGCTTGGATATACTAAAATGCATACTGGCGTTGATTTCGGCGCCTCGACAGGAACACCCATTCACGCAGCAGGTGCAGGCGTGATCAGCGTGGCTGGGCGAGAAAGTGGTTACGGCAACGTGGTCGAAATTAAACATACCGAAAGATACAAAACCATGTACGCGCACATGAGCCGCTTTGCCCAAGGCATTCGTGCTGGCGTGCGCGTGAATCAAGGCCAAGTGATTGGATACGTCGGCACCACAGGTCGCTCCACTGGTCCCCACCTTCACTATGAAGTGCGCATCAATGACCGACCCGTTAATCCAACCGCCATTCGGGCCACTGGCGGCAAACAGTTAGCTGGCAATGACCTGCAAAAATTCCGCGTCAACAAACAACGCATCTTCGCGATGATGCAAAACGCACCATCCGCGGCTCAGGTGGCCCAAGCCAATCAGTAATCGATTTTGATTTTACAAGTTTGACTTCGATTGAATATCGTTATATCTTTAAAAATATAACGGGGAATACAACATGGAATACCTACGTCGAATACTCTGCGCTTCCGCAATTATTATTTCAGTCACTGGCGTACATGCCGAAACCGTAAATGTATTCGCTGCTGCAAGTATGAAAACTGCGCTCGACCAAATAGAGGTCGTGTGGAAAGAAAAAACCAAACACGAAATTGTTGCAACCTATGCCTCCTCCGCAACTCTCGCTAAACAAATTGAACAGGCTGCTCCTGCCGATATTTTCATCTCCGCCGATCTTGCATGGATGAATGAGCTAGCAAAAAACAATTTGATCAAAACCGAGAGTCGTAAAAACCTTGTTGGCAATACGCTCGTCCTGGTCGCAGCCAGCGGCTCCAAACTTGATCCCAAAATAGAAAACATAGCGACAACGCTAGGATCAGAAAAAATAGCCCTTGGTGATATTAAATCCGTTCCGGCTGGAAAATATGCCAAAGCCGCACTCGATAAACTAAACCTATGGAGTGCCATAGAAAAACAAGTCGTTATGCAAGATAACGTGCGCGCTGCATTGGCGCTTGTCGCGCGCGGCGAAGCCAAGCTTGGCATTGTTTATGGCAGTGACGCCAAGGCCGAAGCAAAAGTTGAGGTGGTTGCCACTTTCCCTGAAACATCCCACGCCAAAATTATTTATCCAGCCGCAGTCATTGCAGCATCCAAAAATCCTGATGCGCCAGCTTTCCTCGATTTCCTCACATCAAAAGATGCGCAATTGATCTTTCAGAAAAACGGTTTCACATTGCTGGAATGATCCTCACCCCCGAAGAATGGTCCATTGTAAAACTCAGCCTCAGCGTCGCCCTTTTTGCGACGCTTTTGTGTTTGCCATTGGGAATAGGCCTAGCGTGGATCATGGCTCGCAAAGACTTTTGGGGTAAGTCCGTTCTCAACAGCATTATTCATTTGCCGCTGGTTTTGCCGCCCGTTGTCACTGGATATTTACTGCTCCTGACCTTCGGAAAAAACGGCGCCATCGGAAAGTTTTTGAGCGACACCCTCAACTTCACCTTCGCCTTCCGTTGGACTGGAGCAGCCCTTGCGGCAGCTCTAATGGCATTGCCATTGATGGTGCGTGCAGTCAGGCTTTCAATAGAAGCGATTGATCAAAATCTATTTGATGTCGCCGCCACTTTAGGCACATCACGATTGCAGCTGCTGAGAAATGTTATCATTCCGTTGGCAGCACCCGGCATTGCAGTGGGAACCATTCTGACCTTTATTAAAGCATTGGGTGAATTTGGGGCGACAATCACCTTCGTGTCCAGCATTCCGAATGAAACCCAAACGTTGTCACTGGCCATCCATAGTCTGTTACAAACCCCAGATGGCGATCCCGCCGCATGGCGTCTCATTCTCATTTCACTCGCCCTTGCAACTGGGGCTTTGCTAATCTCAGAGCAAATCGAAAAATATTTACTGCAGCGGATCAAACCACCCTACAGCTAAAACTGAGAAAATTTCGCGGCCACCAAAGCATCAGCCTCAATTTGCAATTCCTGAAAAACCGCAATTATCTTTTTGCCGTGTGCCGTAATCTTAGCACCGCCACCACCGGTGCCACCCGCCGCCGTTTCAATCACGGGCTTGTCAAACATGAGGTTCATCTCATTCAGCAGCAGCCAAGCTTTGCGATAAGACATATCCATTTTACGTGCAGCTGCAGAGATTGATCCAGTCTCGGCCACCAAACTCAGCAGCTCAATTTTACCCGCCCCTAACCGGACACCATTCCCAAATTCAACTTTAATTGCGGCTGTGAAAGGCTTGCTCATCACTTCTCTTACCAGCTAGACAGAGAACTATGAAATCGGAAATTCAGAACGGTGATCACTGCACAGTCATGGCAGGAACCCATATTGGAAAATCAGGCACGGTGCAGGATAAGAACATCAGCAAGACTGGCCATATCACAATCACGGTCGTACAGAAAAACGGCCAGCGTTTCAAAACGCTGGCCCGCAATGTTTTAGCTTCAGTTTAGTGCAGTGTCTTTACAGGTGGCAGCTTGGCATCTGCTCCCACCACCACGCCATTGAATGTCAGCTTTGAATCTTTCACACCAATCTCAACGACGTCTCCATCTTTAACACGACCCGCCAAAATTTCTTCAGCCAGCGAATCTTGAATGGATTTCTGGATCACGCGTTTTAATGGCCGCGCGCCATAAGCAGGATCATAGCCTTTCTCGGCGAGAAGTTCACGCGCGGCATCCGTCAGCGTCACATCAATTTTGCGTTCTGCTAAAAGCTTACGCAAGCGCAGCATTTGAATGTCGACGATGGCACCCATCTGGGCCCGCTTCAAACGATGGAAAAGAATGATCTCATCCAAGCGGTTGAGGAATTCAGGCCGGAAGGCCCCCTTCACGACACCCATCACTTGGTCGCGCACGTCGTCCACATCTTGGTTTTCGCCAAGCGCCACTAGATATTCTGATCCCAAATTCGATGTCATAATGATCAGTGTGTTTTTGAAATCAACCACGCGGCCCTGACCATCGGTCAAGCGACCATCATCAAGAACTTGCAACAGCACATTGAACACATCAGGGTGTGCCTTTTCAATTTCGTCAAAGAGTACCACTTGATAAGGCCTGCGCCGCACCGCCTCAGTGAGTGCACCACCCTCATCATAACCGACATAACCAGGAGGCGCGCCGATGAGACGCGAGACAGAATGCTTCTCCATGTATTCCGACATATCAATGCGAGCCATGGCGTGCTCGTCATCAAACAAATAGGAAGCCAGAGCCTTGGTCAGCTCAGTCTTGCCCACACCTGTGGGGCCTAAGAACAGGAACGAACCAATTGGACGGTTCGGATCCTGCAAGCCAGCGCGTGAACGCCGAACGGCCGTGGCCACAGCTTCAACAGCCTCCTCTTGACCAACAACACGCTTGCCCAGCTCCTGCTCCATTTGCAAAAGTCGATCACGTTCGCCAGCCAACATTTTGTCAACTGGAATGCCAGTCCACCGTGAAACCACCTGAGCAATGTGCGATTCGGTGACGGCTTCTTCTAACATTTTAGAATCACCCTGCGCTTCAGCGGCAGCGAGTTTCTTCTCTAGTCCGGGAATAGTGGCATAAGCCAACTCACCGGCCTTAGCGAAATCACCCTTGCGCTGCGCCAGTTCTAAATCGCGCCGTGCATTTTCCAACTCTTCTTTCACTTTGGAAGCTGAAGCAATTTTATCTTTTTCAGCCTGCCAATTGCGCGTCATCACAGCAGACTTTTCTTCAGTCTCTGCAAGTTCTTTTTCAATTCTGCTAAGGCGATCTTTCGAAGCCGCATCCGTTTCTTTCTTCAAAGCTTCACGTTCAATTTGCAACTGCATAATGCGGCGATCAAGCTCGTCCAATTCTTCCGGCTTCGAATCAATCTGCATCCGCAACCGCGATCCAGCCTCGTCCATCAGGTCGATGGCTTTGTCGGGCAGAAACCGATCAGAGATGTAACGATTCGAAAGTTGAGCCGCCGCAACTATGGCCGAATCTGTGATCCGCACCCCGTGATGCAATTCATATTTTTCTTTGATACCGCGCAGAATAGAAATGGTGTCTTCCACCGAAGGCTCATTCACGAAGATCGGCTGAAAACGCCGCGCCAAAGCAGCGTCTTTTTCTACATGCTTGCGATATTCGTCGAGCGTAGTAGCACCCACGCAATGAAGCTCACCGCGAGCAAGAGCGGGTTTGAGCAAATTGGAAGCATCCATCGCTCCTTCGGCTTTGCCAGCTCCAACAAGTGTGTGCATTTCATCAATGAATAAAATAATGCCACCATCAGAGGCAGTGACCTCCGAAAGCACCGCCTTCAAGCGTTCTTCAAACTCACCGCGAAATTTAGCACCCGCAATCAGCGAGCCCATATCCAGCGCCATGAGCTTTTTATCTTTAAGTGACTCGGGCACATCACCTTTGACGATGCGCAAGGCCAGACCTTCGGCAATAGCCGTCTTGCCCACCCCTGGTTCGCCAATCAAAACCGGATTGTTTTTCGTGCGTCGTGACAGCACCTGAATGGTCCGCCTGATTTCTTCGTCGCGCCCAATCACTGGATCAAGCTTGCCTTCGCGGGCGGCCTCGGTGAGATCGCGCGCATATTTTTTGAGAGCATCATAGCCCTGCTCTGCCGATGCAGAATCCGCCGTGCGGCCTTTGCGAATATCATTAATCGCATTGTTCAAAGCCTGCGCCGTCACACCAGCGCCCTTCAAGGCTTTAGAAGCATCAGAAGGCTCAACCGCCAACGCCTGCAACAAGCGTTCGGCTGATACAAATGAATCACCAGCTTTAATCGCTAGTTTCTGTCCCGTCTCAAATACCCGCGCCAATTCTGGCGACAAGTATACTTGCCCTGCGCCGCCGCCTGAAACTTTAGGCATTTTAGCCAGTGCCGCTTCGACAGTGGCCAGCGCCAACCGTGCATCGCCGCCCGCTGCTTTAATCAAACCAGAAGCCAGCCCCTCCTCATCATCAAGAAGAACTTTCAACACATGGTCGGGGGCGAATTTCTGGTGACCTTCGCGCAAAGCCAAGCTTTGGGCCGATTGAATAAAACCGCGCGAACGCTCGGTGTATTTCTCAAATTCCATAGTTCAAACTCCATCTCAGCACACCAGACCAAACCCCGAAGGCATAAAGTCCAGCACCTCTTAACGCGCTAGATGTAAGAACGTTCACCCGCTTCCTCAAGAAGCAGCAAAAAATTATTCGTTAGAGCTTGATGTCTCTTCACCAGCTGGAGCTGATTCCGCCTCAACCTTCGGCTTGCGTGGTTTATATTTGCGCGGCGCTGGAGCATCGTCAACCGAAGCCACTGGCGCTTCGTCAGCAACAACCGCAGGAGTTGCGCGCTGCAAGAACGATGGCGCCTCCCATTGGCCGCTGACTTCTTCGATCATTGGTGCTGGTGCGGTATATTGAGTATCAACAGGGACATCTGTTGCAGGCGCAGCATTCTGATCCGCTATTGGAGCATTTTCATAATTGCGGTTGTTGCGATTGTTCGGCCAACGTTGGCGCTGATTGCGATTATTATTGTTATTATTATCGCGGTAATTATTGTTGCGGAAAGGCCGTTGTTGTTGGCCATCGCCCTGAGCTGGTGCGTTCAAATCGCCATTTTCGGCTTGTTGAGCACCTTCAACGGGCGCAGCTTCAGCTGTGTTCCCTTCAGCCTCATCTTCACCACCAGCGTTTTCTTCAGAGCCTTCTTCGTCAAATTCCTCTTCGCCCAACTTGCGTGACATGATCAAGGACTGACCAATCGGCTGGTTGGCGGCCCACAGGCGGTAATAATGTTCAGCATGTTGATAATAATTTTCTGCAGCAACACTGTCGCCAGAGGATTGGGCATCACGACCCAACTGCATATATTTTTCAGCAATGGTCTGCGTGGTGCCGCGTAACTTTATATCAGGTCCGTTGCTATCAAAAACCTTATTCGATCCGCCGCCACCAAGATTGCCACCACTGCCCGTGTTCCGGCGATTATTATTGTTGTTCCGGTTGCGGTTGCGGTTCTTGTTATTATTATTTGGATTGGAGCGAATAAAATTATTGTTCACGAAATATATCCATCCTCATGGAGAAGCACTGCGCCAGACGAAAATCGTGGCACTTGAATGTTGATTTTAAACCGAGAGCTTAAAGAGCTTTTGCAGAATAACACCTTGATTGAAACGAAACCCTGCCATCATAAACGGTGATCCATTTGGAACCGTCATTCACCATCTGCGGGATCAAAACCAAGATTAGGCGGGCTATTGGTCGCAACGGTTAATGGGGATTGATGTGCTTTTAGCTGAGCTTTTGCAAAACTCCAAAGCCTTTTTTCAAAGTTAATTATTACCAAAATGTAAGTACCCGCAAATGCCCGCCCAAATCTATGCGCTGGCCCAAAGGCTCAAACCCATGAGCCACAAATATCGCCGTCACATCTGGCCCCTGCCCCGCACCAATTTCGACGGCAACCACACCATTTTCCAAAAGCCGTGCTCTGGCACCGGCGGCAATGGCGCGGTAAGCAAACAGCCCATCTGCTCCTCCATCCAGCGCCAAATGCGGATCATAATTTTTAACTTCAGCACCCAGTCCAGCAATCACACCGTGCGGAATATAGGGAGGATTGGAAACGATCAGATCAAACTTTTCTACAATCCCATCGAACCAAGAGCCTTGATGAAACTGCAACCGTCCACTCACCCCATTGGCCAAAGCATTGGTTTTAGCCACATGCAAAGCATCAGGAGAGAGATCAACCGCGATCCCAGTGAAGCTTGGCATTTCGGCCAATAGGGTAACCGCAATTGCCCCACTGCCTGTGCCAATGTCAATTAATCGACCTTGTGGCGGGCGCGGCAACGCCAACACCAATTCGATCAACGCCTCGGTATCACCACGTGGGTCAAGCACCGCTGGTGTCACCAAAAATTCGCGCCCATAAAATTCACGTGTGCCTAAAATTCGAGAAATTGGCTCATACGCCAATCGCCGATTGAGAAAAGTTGTAAAAATTTGTTCAGCTTTGTCACTTAACTCTGCGTCAGGTGTTGCAACAATTTCCTCATGCGAAAGTCCTGTTGCAGACTGCATCAACAAGCGCGCATCCAATGCCGATCCATCAATATCAGCGGCAACCAATGCCTGCCGCGCGGCTAAAAGCCGTGCAGAGATCGTCTCACGCATCGTCATTCATTTGCGCCAAGAGATTGGCTTGATGCTCGGTGATCAAAGCCCGCACCACATCTTCAAGGCCCGGCCCTTCGACAATCTCCGGCAATTTATAAAGCGTCAGGTTAATGCGGTGATCGGTCAAGCGCCCTTGGGGGAAATTATAGGTGCGAATGCGTTCTGAGCGATCCCCAGAACCCACTTGGCCTTTACGCTCCGCCGAGCGTTCCGAATCAATGCGCTCACGTTCACGTTCAAACAGCCGTGCCCGCAAAACCTTCATGGCTTTTGCTTTATTTTTAATCTGCGATTTTTCATCCTGCTGCGAAACCACAACTCCGGTTGGAATATGGGTGATGCGCACGGCACTGTCTGTAGTGTTCACAGACTGGCCACCGGGGCCCGATGAGCGGAACACATCAATCCGCAAATCCTTGTCTTCAATTTTAATATCGACTTCCTCTGCCTCGGGCAGAACCGCCACAGTGGCAGCCGATGTGTGAATGCGCCCTTGCGTCTCGGTCGCGGGCACACGCTGCACACGGTGCACGCCAGACTCAAATTTCATATTGGCATAAGCACCAGAGCCAAAAATATTGGCGATGATTTCTTTGTAGCCCCCATGCTCGCCATCCGATGCCGAAATAATTTCAACCTTCCACCCCCGAAACGCGGCATAACGTTGATACATGCGGAATAAATCGCCTGCAAAAATCGCAGCTTCATCGCCACCAGTGCCCGCGCGGACTTCGAGAATAACATTGCGCTCATCAGCCGAATCTTTTGGCAAAAGCAAAATTCGCATGTCTTGTTCAAAACCAGAAATGCGTTCTTCAAGGGCTGGCTTTTCAGCTTCAGCCATTTGTGCCATTTCGCCACCGCCCGCCAACATTTCGGTGAGGCCCTCGCGCTCGAGATAGGCGGCTTTGAGGTTGCGTGCACCCTTGGCCATGGGATCAAGCTCGGCATAGTCTTTGGAGAGCTTAACAAAAACTTCGCCCGTGGCCCCGCTGGATAGTGCGTGCTCAACTGTGGCGAAGCGTTCTAAAATACGATCGAGTTTTTGAATTTGAATGGCGGACATGACGAGTGGGTTTCTAGCGCACTCGTCATGTATTCGCAAAAGGAATGCTTAGTTTTTAGCTTCTAAAGCGGCAACATCGAGCTTTTCACCAACCAATATCTGACCGGCTGGTCCCAAAACGCCTTTTTCTTTCCCGTCGATCATGTAGGCCAAGCGGCCACCATCACGAGACAAGGCAATCAAGCCTTCACGGTCTGGCACGCGGTAGGTGTCGCCTGTGCTCAGCATCTGAGTCATCACAACATTGCCTTTGGCATCTTCAATTCGCAGCCAGACGGGTGCTTTGGCTTTTAAGATCAAACGCGCGGTATCATTGCCAGCCCCATAAACCCGACCAGTTTCAGTTTCCGCCACATCACCTGTTGCAATCTTTTTCAACTTCTTAGTTTTTGCCGATGTTGGTTCTGGGATTTGCTCTTGAATAAAATTTCCAAGCGAATCGGCATCATCAACGGCAGCAACCTCTTCAGCGGGCACAGGCGCAATTGCGGCATCCTGCATCGGCGCTTCCGTCACTTTGACATCCGCCATTTCAGGCCCGGTCGAGGCTGTCGGCATGGGGTCGACAGCAACCTGTGCGGTTTGGATCGTCTCCGGCTGCGAAATTGATGTTGGCGACAAAACCCAATTGGTTCCTGCAAACAGCATGAACATTGCAAAGGCTGATGCCACAATGCCACCGTTACCACCGGGATAATTTGCCAAGCGGAATTTCAACTGTGGCAGCTTTGGCATTTTACCAAAGGCCAAAACTTTAGCGCTTGAAAGCAAAGGCGGACTGGCCGGATGAAAATTCTTCCGCGCCACGGGCGGTGGCGGCAAAAACGCAACCATATGTTCGACCAAGGGCTCGGCATCAAAACCAAGATATTGCGCATAGCCCGCAATCATTTCCAAGGCTTCCATGCGCGGTGGCATGTGCGTCATGTCGCCAAATTCAATCGCTTCAACATGATAGGGGTGAATGCCCGTGGCATCGCCCGCTTCGTCAAGGGTCAGCCCACGGTTTTCACGCTCACGCTGCAAAAACCAACCCACTTCACCCACCGGATCCGTTTTGCTGTTAGGCTTATGACGGGGTGTATCTGCAAACATCGATGGTTCGGTGCGGGTTTCAGGCGAATTCTGATTTTGAAATTCCATGGCTACTCTCTACGCAACTGTTAACGCGTGTTAACGATAAGGATACTGCGAGGTAGAATGGACAAGAATGGTGAACAGCGCCCTAACGGCGCCAAACTATTTTAGATCTCAACCCCGTTGCGTTGAGCAAATTCCATGAGGTCGCCCCGTAGAGAGTGAATACCGCTAGCGAGAAGCGGCTGCATAAACGCCCAAAGTTTCTCCTGATCAAGTGAACGGATCATGGCTTTGACCGGGCCAACACCGGAAGGCACCATGCTCATAGATGAAAGGCCCACGCCAACCAACCCCATGGCTTCCAAGGGCCTACCACCAAGCTCCCCACACAAAGTCACAGTTTTGCCATGGGCGTTGGCGCGTTCAACAATTTGCCGCATTGCCCCTAAAGCTGCGGGGCTCAGCGCATCATAACGACCCGCCAATTTTGGATTGCCGCGATCAGACGCAAACAAAAACTGCACAAGATCATTGGAACCAATCGAAGCAAAATCCACCACTGGAAAGAGATAATCCAACTGCCACAAAAGCGATGGAATTTCGATCATCACGCCAATCTTGAGAGTTTTCGGTAAATCATGGCCGCGCTTGGTGAGGATGGCGTGTTCCATCATCACCGCTTGCTTAGCCTGCACAAATTCCTGCACATCGGCAATCATCGGGAACATAATTTTTAAATCATGGCCAGCCCCAGCAATCAGCATAGCGCGGGCTTGCAGGCGCAGCAAAGCCGGCCGGTCCATGGCCATGCGAATAGACCTCCAACCAAGGGCCGGGTTTTCTTCGCGCGGCTGGCGAAGATAGGGCAGGGTTTTATCGGCACCAATATCCAGCGTGCGAAATACAACAGGCTTGCCTTCAGCTTGTTCAATGATGCTTTTATAGTGTTTCACCTGCGCAGAGAGACGCGGGAAACGTTGGGCCATCATAAAATGCAATTCAGTGCGGTAAAGCCCAACACCATCGGCACCCGATTCACGCAAATGCGGCATATCAACTGTGAGGCCTGCATTGATGTTCAAGCTAATGATCTTTCCATCTTTCGTCTTGGCAGGCAAATCACGCAACGCCGTAAAGCGCTCTTGTTTTTTTGCGTAGAAGCGCACTTTCTCGGCGTAAGATTTTTGCAATTCGCCAGATGGCCGAACGAAGATTTCACCTGTGCCGCCATCAACAATGATGGCGTCGCCGGTATCGACCAGATTGATAATGCCATCGGCCAAACCAATTGCCGGAATGCCCAAAGCCCGGGCCACAATGGCTACATGGCTAGTCTTGCCGCCTTCCTCCAAAATCACGCCGCGAATTTTAGTGCGGTCATAATCCAGAAGTTCAGCGGGGCCCATGTTGCGAGAAACCACAATTGAGTTCTGTGGCAAATCTGTTCGCGATGCCGTGGCTATTGCGCCAGTGAGAATGCGCAACAATCGATTAGAGAGATCGTCCAAATCATGCATGCGTTCGCGCAAGTACAAATCCTGCATGCGCTGCATTCGAGCCCGATTGTCATTCTGCACGCGCTCCACTGCGGCTTCAGCTGTAAGGCCCGTAGCCACCGCTTCTTTCAAGCGATTGAGCCAACCTTTGTCATGGGCAAACATGCGGATCGTTTCCAGCACGTCGGAGTAATCCGTGGCGCGCATCGCGTCAGAACCATTCAGTAATTCGTCGACTTGGCTTCGAAGTTGTGAAACCGCATCGTCCAACCGCTTTAGTTCTGCCGGAATATTTTCGGCAATCATATTTTGAATGCGAACCCGCGGTTCATGTAAAACCACGTGACCCAAGGCTATTCCCTCGGCCAACGCTTCAACGCGCAAATGATGCGAGCGCACATGAGCCACATCAATGGCTGTTTCGCGCGCCATTTCCTTAAGCTCACCAGAAGCCATAACCTCAGCCAAAACCATAGCTGTGGTTTGCAGAGCCTCTTCTTCCTCATCAGAATAATGGCGTTGCGTTTTGTTTTGCACAACGAGCACGCCAATCACAGCACCACCACGCATGACTGGCACACCAAGGAAAGAGCTGTAAAGCTCTTCGCCTGTTTCTGGCAGATATTTGAATGAGGGATGCTTGTCAGCGTCAGACAGATTAAGCCCAATGGCTTGTTCGGCAATCAAACCAACCAGACCTTCGCCCACTTTGAGTTTGGATTTATGGACAGCTTCGCGCTTCAAACCTTCGGTGGCGTAAAGCTCCAAAATATTTCCGGGCCGCATCACATAGATCGAGCACACCTCGGCCACCATATTGGCCGCGATTAAGCTTACAATCTTGTCGAGCCGCTTCTGTGCTGCCTCGGGCTCCGCCATGACCGCGCGGAGCCTTCGAAGCAGGACACGCGGGCCAAGTGCAGGGCTGGGCATGTTTGGTGTCCTTAGCTTTCTAAGCCTTTGCTAAAATGATAAATGCACTTCATCATTTAAGCCTTGTCCAATCCATAAGCCGTGTGAAGTGCCCGCACCGCAAGCTCGGTATAAGCTTCATCAATCAAGACACTCACCTTAATTTCAGAGGTCGTGATGGCCTGAATGTTGATGCCTTTATCCGCCAGTGCTTTAAACATCTTTGCAGCAACACCCGCATGTGAACGCATACCAATGCCCACAACCGAAACTTTCGCCACATCAGCCGAGTGGGTAAGCTCTTGAAAATCCAAAGTCGATTTAATGCCGTTGAGTACATCAATCGCTTTGCGCAAATCTTTACGCGGCAAAGTGAATGTCAAATTCGCAAATGCGCCATCGCTGGACACATTCTGCACGATCATATCAACACTAATGTCGGCCTCAGCAAGCGGGCCAAATATTGCGGCCGAAACACCCGGTTTATCTTTCACTTTGCGGAGTGAAATTTTTGCTTCGTCGCGTGAATAGGCAATGCCTGAGACCACATGCTGTTCCATCATTTTATCCTCATCGCAGACAATGGTACCGGGTCCGGTGCCATCCGCTTTATTTTGGTTCGGTGAATCAGGTGATTCAAAACTCGAGCGCACTTGCAAAGGTACTTTATAAACCATCGCAAGTTCAACTGAGCGCGGCTGTAAAACTTTTGCGCCCAACGAAGCTTGCTCCAGCATTTCTTCGTAGGTAATGCGGTCCAGCTTTTGAGCGCCCGTTACAATGCGAGGATCTGCCGTGTAAACGCCATCCACATCGGTATAAATATCGCAGGCTGCTTCAAGTGCTGCGGCAATCGCCACACCTGATGTATCTGAACCACCGCGCCCCAGCGTGGTAATGCGCTTATCCGGGCCAATGCCTTGAAAACCAGCAATCACCGCCACTTGGCCTTGCTCCATGCGTTTGCGAATTTCGCCAGCATCAATACCCGTAATGCGCGCCGAGCCATGCACACCATCAGACTGTAATGGAATTTGCCAGCCATGCCATGAGCGCGCCGGAATACCTAAATCTTGCAATACAATTGCCAGCAACCCTGCTGTCACCTGTTCGCCCGATGCAACGATAGCATCATATTCACGCAAATCATGCACGGCAGATGCTTGCTTGCACCAATCAACAAGTTGATTGGTCGTGCCTGCCATGGCTGAAACCACCACAGCCACATGGTTTCCTGCTTTCACTTCGCGTTCAACATGGCGTGCAACATTACGGATGCGTTCAATATCCGCAACCGACGTTCCGCCAAATTTCATAACCAAACGGCCCATCAGCCCGTCCTCATAAAAATAACAGCCGCAAGGTGCGGCGCGGCGTACTCTTAGGTGAGGGCA
>JANPGD010000090.1:0-12155 GCA_031423845.1 Hyphomicrobiales bacterium
GCTTGGCAGCCAGAAGGATATTTAGGAATTCTAAAAAGCATATTGAATTCATTTGGAGAGCAAGCATGAAAATTGCCATTGCAGGAGACAGCGCGGGTGTGCCGCTTGTCGATATTATTGAAAAGCATTTGAAGGCCAGCACTAGCATTGCAGTAACCAATCTCAGTGGTTCTGGTTACTATGCCGATATTGCAGCAGGCGTTGGCCGTGCCGTTATCAAAGGTGAATTTGACCGGGCCATTTTGTGCTGCGGAACTGGCATAGGTGTATGCATTGCGGCTAACAAAGTTCCAGGCATTCGCGCAGCCCTCACCCACGACACTTATTCTGCTGAACGCGCCGCCAAATCCAACAACGCGCAAATCATCACCATGGGTGCGCGAGTTATTGGACCTGAGTTGGCCAAGGCTATTGTCGATTCGTGGTTGGCATCTGAGTTCGATCCCAATGGACCGTCAGCTGCCAATGTCAGCGCCCTAGACAAACTCGATATTCAACGTGTTCAAAATTAAGGATCAAACAATATGACAACACTGGCACTTTTCGGCGCAGGCGGAAAAATGGGGCAGCGTCTCTCACAAAATCTGGTGGGCTCTCCCTTTAGCGTGCGTCATGTTGAAGTGAGTGAGCAGGGGCAGGCCCGCTTGAAAGAGCGCTTCGGCGTTGACTGTTGGACTCCTGAAGCGGCAATTGATGGTGCCGAGATTGTGGTGCTGGCCGTGCCAGACACTGCCATTGGAAAAGTGGCCAGGGCGATTGTAGATAAACTGGCCAAGGGCACCATCGTTATTATCCTCGATGCTGCCGCCCCTTTTGCGGGGCATTTACCAACGCGCAAAGACATCACCTATTTTGTAACCCATCCCTGCCATCCACCAATCTTTAATGATGAAACCGAAATGGTGGCAAAGAAAGACTATTTCGGTGGCATCGCCGCCAAACAGCACATTGTTTCGGCTTTGATGCAAGGGCCAGAAAGCGATTACGCGCGTGGTGAATCGGTGGCAAAAACCATCTGGGCCCCCGTCATGCGTTCACACCGTGTGACGGTTGAGCAGATGGCAATTTTAGAACCTGGGCTTTCTGAAACTTTATGTGCTTCCTTGTTGGATGTGATGCGTGAAGCGCTGGATGAAGTGGTTCGTCGTGGTGTGCCGCGTGAGGCAGCGCGTGATTTTCTGCTTGGCCACATGAATGTTCTAGGAGCCGTTATTTTTGGGGAAACCCAAGGCGTATTCTCGGATGCCTGCAACAAGGCCATTGAATTTGGTAAACCCGTTTTAATGCGTGATGATTGGAAACGCATTTTTGAGGTGGACGAAATTGCTGCAAGCATAAGGCGAATTACGTGACGGCCAATTCAAACAGCAAGCAATTGCGTGGCGCACTGATTGGCTGTGGGTTTTTTGCAGTCAATCAGATGCATGGTTGGCAGCAAGCCAATGGGGCCACAATAATTGCAATTTGCGATAAGAATGCCGAGCGGTTGCAAATTATTGGTGAGCAGTTTGAAGTTGCAGCGCGCTATGACGATGCGCGCACTATGCTCGAAAATGAACGGCCAGATTTTGTTGACATTGCCACCACCGTATCAAGCCACCGCGCTTTAGTAGAGTTGGCTGCCGAACTGAGAATTTCCGTCATCTGTCAAAAACCGTTTGCTAGAAATTTGGGCGATGCAAAAGCCATGGTCGCCGCTTGCGCTCATGCGAACGTGCCCTTGATGGTGCATGAAAATTTTCGCTGGCAATCGGCCGTCATCAAAGTGAAACAAGCCTTGGAAAGTGGAGCCATTGGTACGCCTTTCTGGGGGCGGGTTTCATTTCGCTCAGCCTATGATGTTTTTTCTGGGCAGCCCTATCTTGCTGAAGGGGAGCGTTTTATTGTTGAAGATCTTGGCATTCATGCTCTTGATATAGCACGTTATTTGTTGGGAGTTGCAATCAGTGTTTCCGCTGTCATCAAGCGCGTCAATAAAAACATTAAAGGCGAAGATGTGACCACCATGTTGTTGGACCATGGGCAGGGGGTGGCCTCCATTGTTGATTGTTCCTATGCGTCCAAATTGGCCGTTGAAGCCTTTCCTGAAACGTTAATCGAAATCGACGGCACCAAAGGAACGTTGCGGCTGTCACAAGGCTACCAACTCACCATCACCAATGAAGCGGGCACCACATTGAGCGATGTCTCGCCACCACTTCTGCCATGGGCCTCAAAACCGTGGCATAACATTCAAGAAAGTGTCGCCCTTATCCAGCAGCATTGGGTGGATTGTTTGAACGCAGGCACCGAGCCCGAAACGTCGGGGCGCGATAATTTGCAAACCTTGGCTTTGGTGGAAGCGGTTTACGAAAGTGCCAAGACTGGTCGAACCATTACTCTTCGCGAACTATTAGCATGAAAATGTTAAATACCATTTGGCACGGCATAAAGGGTACGCGAGCGTTCCAAATGCTTTACCATGGCTTTCTCGGCGCCATCAGCGTCTTTGGCTTCAATGCAATTAATAATGTCTTCGTGTTCAGCCAGCGTATATTTTTCCTTGCCAGACCAAATCAACATTTCAGTGTGATACACTTTCAACCAACCCAACAAAGCATCGCACACACCAACGTAGATCGGGTTTCCGGATACGGCGGCGATTTGGTTATGCAAGCGCATATCAGCCGCAATAAACATATCAGCCTTACCCAAATACCGGCGTTGGTCAGCAAGGGTTTCGCGCATTGCTGCAATATTTTTTTTAGTGGCTTTTTTTACTGCTTCGCGCACCATGCCGCGCTCGAAAAAAATACGCGCACTTTTCAAGTGCTCCAAAGAATCGGGCGAGCGCGACAGCATCATGTGAGCGGTTTGATCAACTTGGCGAATGATCGAACCTGGCGTGATTTCCAAAACCCGCGCCCGTTCACCGTGATTAATTTCAACCAAGCCCATGCCGCTCAAAGCCTGCATCGCTTCACGAATGGCGGGCCGGCCCACGCCGAATTTTTCCATCAACGCCCGCTCGGACGGCATGTCGTCCCCCGGCTGCATATTGCCCGTAATGATAATGTGTTTCAGTCGATCAAACACGTCATCAGAAAGCTTACGCCTAACAATACGATCAGATGGCATGGCTATTCGACCTCATTTAGATATGGTGCTGTGATACCAGCAAACACATTATGAGCCAAGCCGTGCCCCAATTCATTCGTCTCACTTATCGCATTGAAACAGCAGGCAGCATTGAAAAACTGGCTGATAAAATCGCTAGCGATCAATCCACCGGAACATTTGTAGATTTGCCCGGTGAAACTGAAGAGTTAAAAAACCGAGTGGCGGCTCGGGTTATCGCCGTTAGAAATTTACAATCCACTGAAACACCATCTTATCCCACGGATGAATTGGGCCCCTTTAAGCGAGCCGATGTGGACATTGATTTTCCATTCGACGCGATCGGAACGGATCTGACAGCGTTGATGACCATTGCCGTGGGCGGCGTATTTTCGATCAAAGGTTTTAGTGGCATTCGCGTGGTCGATATGAAACTGCCCGAGGCATTTCGGGGCGCATATGACGGCCCGCAATTTGGCGTCAGCGGAAGTAGAAAACTGACAGGTGTTTTTGATCGCCCATTGATTGGCACCATCATCAAGCCTGCCTTAGGCCTTCGCCCGCATGAAAGTGCAGCGCTAGTGAAAGAGGTGGTAGAAGCGGGTACAGACTTTGTGAAGGATGATGAGAAGCTGATGTCTCCATCCTATTCCTCGCTGGATGAGCGTGTGAATGCCATCATGCCGATTATCTTGGATCATGAACAGAAGATTGGCAAAAAATGCATGTATGCTTGGAGCATCTCAGCGATTGATCCTGATCAGATGATGCGCAACCATGATGTGGTTTTGAAAGCCGGTGGCAATTGCGCAGTCATTAATATCAATTCCATCGGCATGGGGGCCATGGCGTTTTTGCGTAAACGTTCAAGTTTGGTTTTGCATGCCCACCGCAATGGTTGGGATGTGCTAACACGGCACCCCGGTTTGGGCATGGATTTCAAAGTCTATCAGCAGTTCTGGCGCTTGCTCGGTGTCGACCAATTTCAAATTAACGGCATCCGAGTGAAATATTGGGAGCCGGATGAAAGCTTCGTTGGGTCTTTCAAAGCCATCAGTACACCAATGTTTTCGCCAGATGATTGTTCCTTACCTGTTGTAGGTTCTGGTCAATGGGGCGGGCAAGCCCACGACACTTATGAACGCACCGGCCGCACTCAAGATTTAATGTATCTCTGTGGTGGCGGCATCGTCTCGCATCCGGGTGGTGCGGCGGCGGGCGTTCGAGCCGTGCGACAAGCCTGGGAAGCAGCGTTACAAGGCATCGCACTTGAAGACTACGCAAAGACCCACAAGGAGCTTGCTCAATCCATTGCTAAATTCGCAAGTGGCAAAGGCGCATGACACGCCTACTCTCTTTTTACGGTGATGATTTCACGGGTTCTACGGATGTGATGGAGGCGCTGGCCTCACGTGGTGTGAACACGGTTTTATTTACACGCATTCCAACGGCAGAAGAATTTGCCCCCTTCGCAAATTATTCTGCCATGGGCCTCGCAGGCACCAGCCGCAGCCAAACGCCGGATTGGATGGATGAAAACTTGCCCGCTATTTTCGCATGGTTGAAATCACTCGAAGCAAAGTTCTGTCATTACAAAGTGTGCTCGACGTTTGATTCCAGTCCTCGCGTCGGCAGCATCGGTCGGGCCATTGAAATTGGATTAAAAGCGTTTCAGCAAAAATCTGTAAGACTCATTGTAGGTGCTCCGCAGTTAAAGCGATACACTTTTGCGGGTCACCTTTTTGCTGACTATCAAGGTCAAATATACCGAATAGATCGCCACCCGGTGATGAGCAATCATCCGGTGACCCCCATGCATGAATCGGATTTGCGCCTTCATCTTTCTGAACAAACCTCACAGCTTGTAGATTTAGTTGATGTATATGATGCTGAAACTCAGCGGCAAGCAGGCGAGCATTTGCGCAAACTACCTGCTTCTTCTCTACCTTTGGTCGTGGGATCCTCCGGTGTCGAATATGCTTTGATGAATGCCATGACCGAAGCACGTGAAATTACAACTCATGCAAGTTTTGCAGATGTCCCACCAGTGCAGCAGATTATCGCCGTGTCGGGCAGTGTGTCACCCAACACCGAACGGCAAATAAAATTTGCGCTCAAAAATGGTTATACAGGAATTGAAGCAAATCCATCGGCCTTAGCGCAGCCTAACAACCAAGAAGAATATAGACGGCTGTTGATCGCCGCGATGGCAGTTCTGGATAGTGCACAAAGCCCTCTGGTTTACACTGCATTAGGGGGGGCCTCTGATATCGGCCAGCAGATTGATAACATTCCAAATGGTCGTCACCGCCTGAGTCAAGCGCTGGGCAGCATTGCGCGCGAATGTGTGCAGCAGTTCAAACTCAAACGCTTAATCATTGCCGGTGGCGATACGTCAAGCCATGCCTTGAGTGAGCTTGATATATTTGCGCTCACAACCCGCTTTCCGTTGAAAGAAACGCCCGGCTCACCACTGTGTGTGGCTTACAGCCATAACCCAATTTTTAGTGGCTTAGAAATAGCGATGAAAGGGGGGCAAGTGGGTGGGGATGATTATTTTGTTATGCTTCAACGCGGGAATATTTAGGTTTGAAAGTTTTGGAATAGTTTTCAATCGCTATCAATAAATTGGAAATAGGCAGAGCTCGAGCTTTTGAGAACTATTGACAATGTTCCTTTTTTGTTCTTAATATTTTTAATGCAAGCGATCTTTCCCTTCAGGCAAGTTATTGATCTTGGATCTATCCGAGAGCGCTTGATTGTGCGGTTTGGAAGAATCCAAGTTGAAGAGCGACCTGATCCGGTCAGTCAATTTGTTGGCTCCTTTATTGGCAGCCGTACTTATGACTGGAAATCTTGGGATGCTTTTGTACGACTCGTGGGGCGCTATCCGAGTTGGGATGCGCTTGCGGATGCAACGGTTGCTGATATTGAGTCTACGCTCGAAGGCGTTACATTTTCTGAAAAGAAGGCACCTGAACTCAAGCTGGCTTTATGCGCGATCCGCGCTCGCTTTGGCCGAATCAATCTCGATTTTCTTGCCGATTACAGTGTCGACCAGGCTTTGAACTGTCTTGAGCAAATTCATGGCGTTGGTCCAAAAATCGCCTCGGCAACCTTGAACTTCAGTGCATTGCGGATGCGTACCTTCGTTGTTGATACACATGTTCTGCGTATTTTGCAGCGGTTTGGCTTCGTGGGAATGAGAGCAGATACCGAAACGGCCTATGATGCTGTGATGGCCTCGGCGGATGGATTTGATGCAGACGATCTCTTTGAGTTGCATTGGCACATGAAAGGTTTGGGCCAAACCATTTGCACACACGCGAAGGCTATGTGTTCGGCTTGTCCGCTTTCGGATATTTGTCTGCGCCGATTAGAAAATTTGGCAACTCTGAAAGCGTTCCTCGACAAGCCGGAATTTGAACAACCGTCCATCCGCACTCCGCTTGGTCTTAGAGAAACTGATCTTTGCCTGATGGGTGGGCTTCAGCATGGGGTTTTGCATGAGGTTTTCGCTGCCATTGGCCACGAAGCGGCGGCAACCGGTTTTGTCGCAGGGCTTGCCAACCGTGTAGCCGCAGACAAGCATTCGCTTTGGATCAGGCAGGATTTTTCAGTGCATGAATTTGGTGAGCTTTCACCCACAGGTCTTCTTGAACTCGGTCTCGATCCGGCTCGCCTGCTTTTGCTTTCTGTCGCCAATGCCAGCGATGGACTTCGTGCCGCGAATGATGCGCTATCTTGTGCGGCACTTGGTACGGTGGTGATTGAAATTCTAGGCAACCCAAAAATTCTTGACCTAGTGGCAAGTCGGCGGTTGACGTTGGCTACGTCACAAAAATCTGTCACAGCCTTGCTTTTGCGCTTTGGTGCTGAGCCCGATGCCAGCACGGCGGAAACCCGCTGGTTGGTGCGTGGCGCTGCTTCGCCAACCCAGAATGAAGATTGGGGCTATCCGGCTTTTGAAGTTAATCTTGTTCGCAACCGGCATGGGAAAACCGGGCGTTGGTTTATGGAGTGGAATTGTGATGGGCGTATTTTCCAAAGTTCCACGGCGGATCATCGCGCTATGGTTTCCGCGACTGCCAACTGATCGGCTGCAGCGGCGTGCACAAGCGCAGGATGCTCCACCCTTGGTGCTCGTGGCAAAATTGGATAATGCATTGCGTCTCTCAGCAGTAGATCGCAAGGCCACAGCTCTGGGTCTGACTATCGGCCAGCCACTGGCCAATGCCCGCGCCATGTTACCAGCACTCAAAGTCGTAGCGGCCAATGATCCGGCTGATTTGAAATTGCTCACACAGATTGCCGATTGGTGCGACCGTTTTACGCCATATGTGGCGCTGGATGGCCCACGCCATCTTTTATTAGACGTCACAGGTGTTGCCCATCTTTTTGGTGGTGAGCAGACGATGCTTGATCACATTCGAAACAGCCTTCAGGCCCAAGGCTTAGCACTGCGTGGTGCTTTGGCTGGAACCGCAGTTGCGGCCCGCGCCTTGGCACGTTATCGGGATGGCGTTGTTATTGCTTCTGGTGAAGAAGAGCAGGCGATGAGGCCGCTTCCCGTTGAGGCGCTCAATCTTGATGGGCTAACGACACATGCGCTGCGCCGGGCCGGTTTGAAAACGGTGGGGCAGGTGGCATCGCGCAAACGCTCCGAGCTTATGGCGCGATTGGGTGCCGTCACACTGGATGTTTTGGATGAAGCTTTGGGAGGTTCGGCAAAACCGATCTCGTCGCGCAAACCGCCACCTGATTATTGGCAAGAGCAGAATTTCGCCGAACCCGTTGCCACGGAAGAGGTGATCCGCTTCACGCTCAAATCCCTAGCCGTAGCACTGGCAAAAATCTTGGAGTTGCATGGACAGGGCGCGCGCCGTCTTGAAGCGGTATTTTTCCGTGCTGATGGTGCGGTGCGCCGCATCGACATTGAAATGGGCGCACCGACCCGTGATCCACTCATCATTGATCGTCTTTTCCATGCGAAGCTTGCGATGCTTTCAGATCCACTTGATCCGGGTTTTGGTTTTGATCTCATCCGCCTTTGCGCGGTTCATGTGGAACGAGCCAGTTTGGAAATTATCAATCTCAATGCGCGTGTAAATGAGAGGGCTGAAATCAATTTTCTGATTGATCGTTTGGCAACCTGCTTTGGCAGCCACCGCATTCTCGCATTTCAACCCTATGATACGCATATTCCTGAAAAGGCTTGGGTGACTGTACCCGCACAACATGCGCAGGCATCAAAATTATTGTGGAGAAAAATTCGAAAAGCAAAGGATGCGCCGCGCTGCCCTTTGCGATTGTTTGCCAGAGCCGAGCCTGTCGACTTCTCGACGGCGCAACATTTTGTCTGGCGCAAAGTACACCGCGTTGTGACACAGTGTGAAGGCCCTGAGCGTATTGCGATGGAATGGTGGCACCATGAAACGCCGCAAGCCGCGCGCGATTATTTCCGCGTCGAAGACAATGAGGGCAAGCGTTACTGGCTCTATCGCAATACTGCAACTTCACAATGGTTTGTGCATGGGGTGTTCGCATGAGCGCCTATGCCGAAATTGCCGTGACGACGAATTATTCATTCTTGCGTGGGGCTTCTCATCCGAAGGAATTGATTGAGACGGCAGCACAGCTTGGCCATACCGCTATTGGTATTGCGGATCGCAATACATTGGCTGGCGTGGTGCGAGCCTATGCGGCACTGAAGGAATTGAATGGATCAACTTTGCGTCTGTTGGTGGGCGCTAGGTTGGTTTTCACCGATGGCACGCCAGATATTCTTGCTTACCCAACAGACAGAGCAGCCTATGGCCATTTGTGCAGATTGTTGAGCGCAGGAAAATTGCGCGCGCCCAAAGGCGAATGTTATTTGGCGCTGGATGATCTTCTTAAATGGCAAGACGGATTATTGCTCGTCGTGTTGCCACAAAACAATGAGGAGCAGAAAGAGCCGGAGGCAAGTTTCTGGAACAAGGGATTGATACAGGGGGAGGCTTCGAATCCTTCGTCAAAACATTTTCCGCGCGACTTGAACTCGCTTCTTGCAACGCTTCGCACCCATGCTCCCACGCGCATCTGGCTTGGCGTCTCCATGCCGCATCATGGTGATGATCAACGGCGCTTGCGTGCTTGGCAAAAAATCGCCGATGATGCCGATGTGCCGCTGCTGGCTACCAATGACGTACTCTATCATTGCGCTAAACGGCGTGAGCTGCATAATGTCGTGACCTGCATTCGTGAGCATGTCACGCTGAATGAAGCAGGTCATCTTCTCGAAGCCAATGCCGAACGGCATTTGAAATCGTTTAACGAGATGAAAGCACTTTTTCATGAAGCCCTAGATGCAATAGCGGAAACTATTCGCTTTGCCGATCGCATCACGTTCTCGCTTGATCAACTCAAATATAATTATCCTGATGAACCTATTCCTAAGGGAAAAACTGCAGAGCAACACTTGCATGATATTGCATGGCAAGGTGCTGAGTTCCGCTATGCAGGTGGCATCCCCGACAAGGTGCGTGCAGCGCTGGAAAAGGAATTGGCGCTCATCGCCAAAATGGAGATCGCGCCATATTTTCTTACCGTCCACGACATTGTGAGTTTTGCCAAAAGCCAGAACATTCTCTGTCAGGGGCGCGGTTCGGCGGCCAATTCCGTGGTCTGCTATGTGCTCGGTATCACGGCGGTTGATCCCATGCAGATTGATCTTCTGTTTGAGCGCTTCATGAGCGAAGAACGCAAAGAGCCGCCAGACATTGATGTTGATTTTGAACATGAGCGGCGCGAGGAAGTGATTCAGAATATATATGCGCGCTATGGTCGTCACCGTGCCGCACTCGCTGCCACGGTTATCTGCTATCGCCCGCGCAGTGCCATTCGTGAAGCGGGGAAAGTGTTTGGCCTTACCGATGATGTGACGGCTAATCTTTCCAGCAGTGTGTGGGGCAGTTGGGGCAGCCAGTTGAAAGATAGCCAAGTGCGGCAAGGCAGGCTTGATCCTGCCAACCTGTTAGTGGCGCGTGCGGTGAAGGCCGCTAATGAACTCATCGGATTTCCACGCCATCTCTCACAGCATGTTGGTGGCTTTGTGTTGACGCAAGATCGTTTGGATGAGTGTGTGCCCGTCGGCCCCGCAACCATGAAAGACCGCTTTTTTATTGAATGGGACAAGGATGATATTGATACCTTGCGCATGATGAAGGTGGATGTACTGGCGCTTGGAATGCTCACCTGCATTCGCAAAGCCTTTGATCTCATCCGCGCGCATGAAGGCAAGTCCTATGATCTCGCCACAGTACCGCGTGAAGATCCGGCAGTTTACGAAATGCTCCAGAAGGCCGATGCGGTTGGTGTGTTTCAGGTTGAAAGTCGAGCCCAGATGAGCATGCTGCCACGGCTGAAACCGGTCAATTTTTACGATCTGGTCATTGAGGTCGCCATTGTAAGGCCTGGCCCCATTCAGGGGGATATGGTGCATCCCTATCTCCGCCGTCGAAGTGGAAAAGAAAAAATTGATTACCCGTCGCCAGCCCCCGGCATGGGTAATAAGGACGAGTTGCGTGATGTTTTGAGCAAAACGTTTGGCGTACCCCTGTTTCAAGAACAGGCGATGAAGTTGGCTATTGTAGCCGCGAAATTCAGCGCCGACGAAGCCAATGGTTTGCGTCGTGCTATGGCAACTTTTCGTAATGTTGGTACCATAAACAATTTCAAGGACAAATTCATCGGGCGCATGGTGGCGCGCGGCTACGAACAAGATTTTGCTGAACGCTGTTTCAAACAGATTGAAGGTTTCGGATCATATGGCTTTCCAGAAAGCCATGCGGCAAGTTTTGCGCATCTTGTGTACATCTCAGCGTGGATCAAAAAGTATCATCCAGCGGCCTTTGCTTGCGCACTTTTGAACTCCCAACCCATGGGTTTTTATGCGCCAGCCGAAATTGTGCGCGATGCAAGGGAACATGATGTTGACGCGCGCCACGTCGATGTAAATTTCAGCGCGTGGGACAATACGCTTGAACTTTGTACCGATGGTACATTGGCGCTGCGTTTGGGCTTTCGCCAGGTGAGTGGGTTTAGAGAAGATTGGGCAAAAACTCTCGCTACATGCCGCAGCAATGGCTTTGACACGGTGAACGTGGTTGCGCGGCGCACGAAGTTGCCCAAACGTGCGCTGATTATTCTGGCAGAAGCCGATAGCTTTCAATCGATCTCCATGGATCGCCGCGAAATTCTCTGGGCGGTGCGCCGCATTCCCGATGATGATGAGCTACCGTTGTTTGCAGCGCGATATGTTGAGGAACAGCTGGACGAGGAAATTGCACCGTTGCCGCTGATGCCATTGAGTGAGCATGTGCTGGCTGATTACCAAATGCTACGCCTCTCTCTCAAAGCGCATCTGATGTTTTTTCTGCGTGATTTGTTCCGCAGTGAGGGTGTGATGAGTTGTGCCGAAATCAACACGGCCCGTAATGGCAGCAAAGCCAAATGCGCTGGCATTGTTTTGACGCGCCAGATGCCAGGCGATGCCGGGGTAGTTTTTGCAACGCTCAGTGACGAAGAGGGTGTGGCCAATGTGGTGGTTTGGCCGAAACTGGTCGAAACCTTCCGCCGCGAAATTATGGGTGCCCGCCTGATGTTAGTGGAGGGCAGGGTGCAGCGCGGCGAGGGGGATGTGGTGCATCTGGTGGCAGAGCGCATCTTTGATCGGTCACACGAATTACATCGTCTTTCGGAAGACGAGATGCAAAGCCTTGTTGCACACACGAGCCACCGCCACCCGCGCGATGTACGAACCGTCCCAAAATCACGAGATTTTCATTAGAGATTAAGAGAGCGACACATGATTAAAGTCGGCATTGGCCGTTGGACCTGTGAGTCTTGGCGCGATCTTGGGCGCGAGGGGGAGAACCAAACTGGACTTGCCACGGTTTGATTCCGCGTCCTTGATGAGAAACAATAGCCATCAAGGAGAACGGTTATGGCAAAAGTACACAATGATGAGTTTAAGCGAGAGGCTGTGCGGATTGCTCTGACGAGCGGGCAACCACGAC
>JANPGD010000091.1:0-28607 GCA_031423845.1 Hyphomicrobiales bacterium
AAAAAGCTGGGCCAGCCTGTGCCGCTATCAAACTTCATCGTTGAACTAAAAATTGGTAAATCGCAGCCAGCGCATGCGAATGTGCCTTTGCCATGTTCGTCTAATAATGCGCTGGTGCCCGGTGCTTCGGTGACTTCTTTGCGTAAGGTGGCAAATTGGGCGGGCGTTAATAGCTTTTGCCATTCAGCATCAGTCTTTGTTACTTCGAAAGTCTCGGCCAATGCTTGACGCAAGCCAACATTCAACCCTAAAATTGATAAACCTGATAATTTCACTGCACTGCGACGGTTCATAGTGATCCTCCTGTTGATAACATTCATACGCGCGCGCAGAGGAATGGCGCACTCACGTCTCATCAAACAATCGTGAACTTAGTCTGTAAGTCTGTGACCAGAAAGGCTGGCACCTGCATCTTGCGGCAGTTTGGTAAACAGCCAGATTGATGCCAAGCCACCAGCAGCCACCACAAAAAATGCCGCTGCAAAATCAATTTGAACCAGATCAACACCGCCGCGCCACCACTGTGAAAAATCTAGAACCGCAGCGGCTACCGCAACACCCAATGCCAACGAGAGTTGCTGCGCCACGGTATACAGCCCATTAGCACGGGCCACTTGCCCTGTTGTCACATCAGCATAGGCAATTGAATTCAGCGCTGTGAATTGCATGGAGCGTGAAACACCGCCTAGCAATAACACCACCATCATCGTCAGGTACGGCAAGGCAGGCGTGAACAACCCCATCGCTGCCATTAAAGCGCAGGAAATAACGCCGTTCACAATCAGCAAATTGCGATAGCCATAACGGCGCAAAATATTGCCCGCGCCAAATTTCATAATCACCGCCCCAAGTGCTGCTGAACAGGTGATGAGCCCCGATTGAAAGGGCGAGAACCCAAAGCCCAATTGCAACATTAAGGGCAACAAAAACGGCACGGCACCAGCGGCGATGCGGTAAAATAATCCACCCGTAATGCTGATGCGCAGCGTGTCCACGCGAAACATTTTGAGATCAAGAATGGGGTTAGCCACACGCCTTGCATGACGCACATAAAGCACGATGAAGGCGATGCCCGCTGCGGTCATGGCCGCCACATAAGGTGCTGCGATCAATTCATGCCCCGCCACCGTGAGGCCAAACACCGTGAGCGCCAAACCTAGTCCCGACAGCACAAACCCTACCCCATCCAGCGGCGGCACATCGTGTTGCTGCGTGTTGGGCATAAACATGGTGGCCAACACAATTCCTAAAATGCCAAATGGCAAATTCATCCAGAAAATCCAGCGCCAATGGAAGTAAGTGGTGATGAAGCCTCCAATCGGCGGCCCCAATAACGGCCCAATCAGAGCCGGAATGGTGAGCCACGCCATGGCATTCACCAGTTCGGCTTTGGGAATGCTGCGAATGAGAATAATGCGGCCCACCGGCACCATCATCGCTCCACCCAAACCTTGAAGCCCGCGCACTGCCACCAGCCAGCCCAGTGAAGGTGCAAATCCGCAGGCAATCGATGCCAAAGTGAATATTGCAATCGCCACTCGAAACACCAGCTTCGAGCCATATTTATCAGCCATCCACCCGCTGATCGGAAGAAACACCGTGAGGCTGAGCAGATAGGTTGTGAATGCAAGTTTCAGCGAAACAGGATTAGTTCCCAAATCCGCGGCGATTGCGGGAAGAGATGTGGCAATCACGGTTGAATCCATGTTCTCCATGAACAAGGCAGCAGCCACCACCAAAGGCAAAATACGGTTAGATGAAATCATGATGAAGATGTAGCATAGTCAAACCGCGTTGCCTGTTAAAAATGTGAAATGTTCTTCACAAAAAAGGTGAACACCATGGCTCAACTGATTCATAATAAACAAATTTTAATCGCCGGCGGCGGGCCAGTTGGCCTCACCGCAGCCATCGAATTAAAGCGCCGCGGATATGATCCGCATATCATTGACCCAGACTCCGCCCCCTCGCTTGAGTCGCGCGCCTTGGCAGTAAATTCACGCACGCTTGATTTGATGGAACCTTCCGGTGTTACCGAAATGATGTTAGCAGTCGGCAACCGCGTCAAGACAGTTGTCGTCCGCCGTAATACTAAAATCATCGCGCGAATGGATCTTACTAAAATTCCGCATCGCTTCAATTTTCTACTGGTTTTGGCACAGTCAAAAACCGAGGAAATACTAATTCAAAAATTGGCAGAAATGGGTGTGCGGTTGGAAACTAACACGGCCCTTCAGGCTTTCACCGTTGGAAAAGAAATTGATTGCCAACTCAACAGCAACAAACGCGTGACAGCGGATATACTCATCGGCGCAGACGGCGCTCATTCCATTGTGCGCAAAACTCTGGGCCTCGGTTTTGAAGGTGAAACTGACGAGCAAGTTTTTGGTCTGGCTGATGTTGAGCTCGACGCTTGGCCCTTCCCCACTGATACTGCGGTGTTGACGATAATGGACACCCATTTGGCTCCCTATCTGCCAATGGCTGAAGGTTTCGGTCGCTTCATCAGCACGCGTGGCGATTGCCTCAACAATTTGCCCTCCGATGCCAAAGTAAAGAAGGTGGTGTGGGAAACCGATTTCAAATTGAGCTATCGCCACGTGCAAACCTATCAGCAGGGCAATGTGTTTCTGGCCGGAGATGCTGCGCACATCCATTCGCCTGTGGGTGGTCGCGGCATGAACCTTGGAATGGAGGACGCGTGTTGGCTCGCTTGGTTAATATCGCAAGGCCGCGAACAGGAGTACACAACATTGCGCCATCCGGTTGGTGCCGATGTTTTAAAATTCACTCACAGTTTTACCAGTTTTGCCAAATCACGGGGGCTTTTGCAGGATTTGTTTTTTCAGATCGGCCTGCCAATTCTCAGCAAATTGCCACAGCTTCAAAGAAATGCTTTCAGCATGCTCACAGCGCTCAACACCCCTGCACCACCGTGGCTTTGACGCTTTGCCGACTCTGCTCTATACTGAAGGGCTATCCTGCTTCACTGTGGATGGTGCCGAATCTTGCGCCGGTTGGATGCGCTGTTGCCCGAGACCGGAGCACTTAACATGAATTGGTTTTTTAATTGGCTAGAACGCCGCGTAGATTCGTTTCCACACATCACACCGCAAATGCCCGCCAAAACCACTTGGGGCTTCATCCGTTTTTATGCGCGGCCGTTCTATCCGCTGCTCGTTGTGGGCTTTATGCTGTCAGTGTTGATCGCCATAATCGAAGTGCGCGTGTTTTCGTTCTTGGGCACGATTGTGGATACGTTAAGTTCCGCCAAGCCCGAAACCTTCTGGCCTGATAACAAATCAAAACTGCTGCTCTTCGGCGCGCTCTCATTGATGGTGCTGCCCTCGCTCAGCTTCATTGCCGACTCGATTGAAAATCAAGGCCTGCGCGGAAACTTCGCCATGCGCATCCGCTGGTTGGCACACAGATATATGCTGCGGCAATCCATGGAATTTTTCCACAATGAATTTGCTGGCCGCGTTTCAACCAAGGTGATGCAAGCCGCTTTGGGTGTTCGTGATGTGGTGATGAAATTAACGCAAGTGATCTCATGGGTGGCGGTGTTCTTCCTCTCAGCGCTCGCAAGTTTTGCATCGAATGATTGGCGGCTCACCTTGCCTCTGCTCGGCTGGCTGGTGGGTTATGCCATAACCATGCGCCATTTTGTGCCGCGCTTAGGCAAGCTCTCGCAGCGCCAAGCCGATATGCGTTCGCTGGTGACGGGCCGCATCGTCGATACTTACACCAACATGCCCACCGTAAAACTCTTCGCACACACTGCAAGAGAAGACGAGCACGCTAAAGAAGGCTTTGTGTGGATGCTGCAAAGTGTTTGGGACTCCATGCGCGTCTCCACCAAAATGAATTTTGCTTTAAACGCATTGAATGGCGCGGTGCTCACCGCAACAGCGGCTGTGGCCATTTGGCTGTGGTCACAAAGTGCCATCACGGTGGGTGCCATCGCATTCTCGGTCGGCCTCGTTTACCGGATGCAAGGGATGGCGCATTGGATGCTGTGGGAAATTGCCGGGCTTTTCGAGGATTTCGGTGTGGTGCGCGACGGCGTTGAAACCATCGCCCGTGTGCATTCCGTGGTTGATAAGCCGGAGGCAAAATCACTGAGCGTCAGTGCTGGTAAGATCGTCTTCGCCAATCTCAATTTCAACTATGGGCAGCCTCACGGTGCGCGCGGCCATAATGTGATTGATGATTTTAATTTAGTGATCAAACCTGGCGAAAAAGTGGGCTTGGTGGGAAGATCCGGTGCCGGCAAATCCACCATCGCCAATCTCATCTTGCGTTTTTATGATGTGGGCTCTGGCAGCATTTTGATCGACGGCCAGAACATTGCTGACGTCACCCAAGAATCCTTGCGCGGGAAAATTGGTGTGGTCACGCAAGACACATCACTGTTGCATCGGTCGGTGACAGACAATATCCGTTACGGCATGCCCGATGCCAGCTTCGATGAAATCAAAGCTGCGGCCCACAAAGCCCACGCCGAAGAATTCATCGCCAACTTGGTCGATCCCAATGGCCGCAAAGCTTATGAAGCCCATGTGGGCGAGCGCGGCGTGAAACTTTCAGGCGGCCAACGCCAACGCATAGCCATCGCCCGCGTGTTGTTAAAAAACGCGCCCATCCTGATTTTGGATGAAGCCACCAGTGCATTGGACAGCGAAGTCGAAGCCGCGATCCAAGAAAATCTCTACACGCTGATGGAAGGCAAAACCGTAATCGCCGTAGCGCATCGTCTCAGCACTATTGCCGCTATGGATCGCTTGGTGGTGATGGACCAAGGGCGCGTGGTGGAAGAAGGCAGCCACAAGCAATTGTTAGCGAAGAAGGGCGGCCTCTATGCAAGCCTGTGGAAACGGCAGTCAGGTGGATTCTTGGTGCCGGAAGATATTGCCGCTGAATAACCCTTCCTTAACCAAAATTCCGCCACATGAGGCCAGCAAATCCATGTCCATTATCCATGTGTATCAAGGGGACGATCCATGAAACTCGCCATCATTTCTGCCACTGCTCTGACATTCCTTCTCACCGCCTGCACCACAAATCCATTTACAGGTGAACAGCAGGTTTCTAAAACGGCAATTGGGGCCGGAACGGGTGCGGCGTTGGGAGCAGCGGCAGGCGCAATTCTTGGGGCAACAACCAGTCTTGATACGCGCAAATCTGCACTCATCGGCGCTGGCCTTGGTGCTTTAGCAGGTGGCGGGGTTGGAGTTTATATGGACAATCAAGAAGCCAAACTGCGCCAACGTTTGCGCAATTCAGGTGTGTCGGTAACTCGGGTTGGGGACAGCATTGTTCTTAACATGCCATCTAACATCACATTTGATTCTGATCGCGCCGAAGTGAAGCCGCAGTTTTATAAAACTTTGAATTCCGTCACCGAAGTTTTCCTCGAATTCAATCAAACCCTGATTGATGTGGTAGGCCATACAGATTCCGATGGCGCTGACGATTATAACTATGATCTCTCGCGCCGCCGTGCTGCAGCTGTCGCACAATATATGTCATCGCAACAGTTGGATCCAAACCGTTTCTCGGTTGAAGGCCATGGCGAACGCGACCCAATTGCATCGAACGCAACAGCATCCGGCAAAGCCCAAAACCGCCGTGTGGAAATCACCATTCTGCCTTTGACGTGAAGCAGCTTTAACTTCATAACGCGGTGGTCGGAGATAATCCGGCCATTTTGTTTTTTTGGAAGCCCTCATGTCGATTGCGCGTTTCACTCTTACATTTCCCAATCTTTCTCACCAAGCCGCGCATGAATTTTTCGAACGCATTGAGAATGATTTTCAACTTGATCCCATTGCCGTCACAATCAATGAGACTGATGAAGCGAATGCTCTTTGGGAAACTGTGGCGTGGTTTGAAGATGAAGCTTTAGCCGAAGAGGCCCGCCATTATCTTGCCAACCCACAAGCCGTCATTGCTCCGGTGCCTGATGTCGATTGGGTGCGCCGTTCGTTAGAAGGCCTCGCCCCGGTCACCGCTGGCCGCTTTTTTCTACATGGTTCGCATGATCGTGGCGTCCGCCGCAGTGGTGGACATTCTTTCGAGATCGATGCTGGCACCGCCTTTGGCACTGGCCACCACGGCACCACAGCGGGCTGCCTTTCGGCACTCAATGATATTCTAAAACGTCATCGCCCACGTCATATTTTAGATTTGGGTTGTGGCACCGGTGTTCTTGCAATCGCAGCGGCGCAAGCCTTAAAGACAAAAACTCTGGCCACCGATATCGACGCCGAAGCCGTGCGTGTCACAATTCGCAATGCTGAACTAAACGGAGTCCGCCCGTTGTTAAATGCGGCAACCGCCCCAGGCCTGCAGCACCCTGCCATTCGTCAGAGCGCACCGTTTGATTTAATTTTCGCAAATATTCTTGCTCGCCCCCTTGCAACACTCGCGCAAGGCCTCAGCACAATTTTAGCGCCGGGTGGCCACATCATATTGTCGGGTCTCACAATGGACCAACTGCGTTGGATCCGTGCTTGCTACACAACGCGCGGTCTGGTGCCAACGCGCACCATCCAAAACGCGAACTGGATTGCTCTCGTATTGACGAAACCCAAACAAAAGCGCCCCAGAAACTAAATTCTGGAGCGCTTTGGGGCCGGTTCACGAGGAACCGGCAGGGAGGAATTTTAGCCCCAAACGCGGGTGCTGATTTCGCCACGCATAACGCCGATATCGGCAAGCATACGATCATCAAGCTGATGCAATTTGCGTTCTGCACGCGAGCGTGACAGATAGGCCTTCACACGGCCCATAACGCCGTTTGATTGAATTGAAGTGTTGCGAACTGTTTCGCGACCAGAATTTATCATTGTCATTTTTATTCTCCTACTCTCAAAACTGGCTCCAATTGAGCCCCTTATTTCGAGGTTTAATGTTGTGCGGCGCACACCATGACATTCAGATAGGACCCTGACTTGCACTTTACCAGATCAATATTTAATCATGTATCATGCAAATAACGCATACCTATTTTCTACTCATCTTTAAACCAAAGCTTCCTTAGTATTAGCTCACACACATATGAAATATGGCATTATTTCGTAAATTTTAGCACAATTTCGCCATGATTATGAACTGATCGCTTTGGAGAGTTCCGCGTCATTCAAAGGTAAACGACTCGTAAATATTGCTTTAGCTATGCAAAATTAGAATAGAAAAATAGACTGCTGGTGAAATTTTTTGCTGCGACGCACAAAACTCAGGCGGATCGTTTTGTCTTGCTTGAATTCAACAAAGGCTGTGGGCGACCAAGCAAAAAGCCTTGCGCTTGGTCACAGCCGCGCGAGGCCAAAGCCTTAAATTGCGCTTCAGTCTCGACGCCTTCAGCCGTAGTTGTGATGCCCAGCTCCTTGGCTAACATCAAAACGGCGTTCACCACAGCAGCACTTTCGCGACGCGCTTCATAAGCTTGCACAAAGCTGCGATCGATCTTGATTTTATCAAATTGGAATTGATGTAAATAGGCCAACGATGAATAGCCCGTGCCAAAATCATCAAGCGCGATGCGTACCCCCAGTTTTTTAAGATCGCTGATCATCTGACCCGCCATTTCATAGTTCTCGATCAACGCACTTTCAGTCAACTCAAGCTCAAGCCGACTGGCCGGCAAACCAGATTGCGCCAAAGCGCTGGTGACATGGGCAAGGAAACGTTTTGTCTTTAGTTGTAACGATGAAACATTCACAGCAATGCGCACATGTTTAGGCCAGTTCATTGCGTCATGGCAGGCTTGATGCAAAACCCAAGAGCCCAGTTCCGAGATCAAGCCAGCATCCTCTGCTATTGGCACAAAGACATCGGGTGCGACGGCACCAAATTCTCGGTGTTCCCAGCGCAGCAATGCTTCGTAGCCCAATAGCTTCTTATTTTTGAAACTGTAAATCGGCTGGTAGTGTAGAACAAATTCTTCTCGCACCAAAGCAACGCGCAATTCACGTTCGATAAATTTTCTTTGCTCAAGCGCGCGGTCCATCGCATGTTCAAAAATGCGCGCAGTGCCACGCCCTTCACTCTTCGCGCGATAGAGCGCCAAATCCGCTTGTCGCATCAATTCATCACTGCTTATTTGTGCGTCACGCACTTCTGCTATGCCAATGCTAGCACCGATGTGTAAGCTATGGCCATCGATCTCAAACACAGTTGCAGCGGTACCCACAATTTTTTGCCACAACAAATCAATATCAAGGCGTGGACCATGCGCCAAAATAGCAAATTCATCGCCACCAATCCGTGCCAACAAATCTCCTGTATTTATGCAATCCTTCAATCGATCAGCGAAACAACGCAAAACCTTATCACCCATCGCATGACCCATCGTATCGTTGATCGTTTTGAATCCGTCCAAATCGAGATACATCACCCAAGTGTCGCGCAATGCGCCCGGACTCAATGCCAATCCTAAATGTTCTTGGAAACTCACTCTGTTTTGCAGTCCGGTCAGACCATCGTGCAACGCCAAAAATTGCACGCGCATTTCAGCTAGCTTTGCAAATGTCACTTCAGACGCAACGCCACGCCAGCCAATGCAAACATCGCTTTTATCAAAAACCGGCTTTGCCGAAATTTCAATAAATTTCAACGTTTCACCTTCTCCAACCGAAACCACATGCTCTGCAAAAGCAACCTGCTTCGTGAGCAATTCATCAAACAAAGTGATTGAGTAAAACTGTGACGATGAAATAGCGCGGTTACGAAGTATATTAGAACAAGACTGCCCTTGGATTTCGCTTACTTTAAGCTCCAAGTTTTTTTGGAACCCGTCACAACCTCGGATCAACGTGCCGTCTCGACCCATTTCCCATAACCAACTATGCGAGCCTTCCTCAAAATCTTTGAGGAGCAAACTGACAACTTCGGTCTTGCTCACCAAATCACGTTCAGTGCGAACCCGTTTGCGCATTGCGCTGCCGTTCACAATTGCAACTTTTATCAAAACTAAATAAAGGGTGCTGATTAAGATTGCGGCCACGGTGTTCGAACTGTCTAGGCGCAAATACAATCCCATCACTCCACCGAATGTCACCATTCCTGAGAAGCTAACTGCAGCAAGCGGAAACGAGATATATGCAAAAAAGCCGGCGCACATTAATCCGGTTACAAGCCATCCTAAAAACAATGCCGAATCTGCTGTTGCCTGCGGCAATAAAAAGATAAAAGCCGAAGCCCAAATCATCCCCCGAAGCCCACTAAATAATGTAATAATCTGCGCTGCGAACTGCAAGTCCTCATCAGAGATTGGAAGTAACGTCGCACGTCTAAAATTTATGAAGCTCGCACCATTGACGATCAGTGAAAATACCGCCCAATACAGGGCAAATGTGCCACCACTTGTTCCCCAGAAGAAACCAGCAAGGGCAATCGTGACAAAAGCATTTGCAGCAATGATAGATGGTGCAATTTTAACGAGGGCATCAAACTGCTCGCGATAAACATGCTTGAACGAAAATAGTTTCCGCAGGGCGTCACGTTCGCTAATGTTAGAGTCCGAATTCGAATACATGATCAAGGCTCCCAACCTAGGTCAACCAAAAACAACCCTAGATATTCCCAATACTGTTCTCCCTCACTTCTGTTATTAATCAATTAATGAGTCACGAAACCGAGATTTAGGATCAAGAATGCGTAAACAAGCCTCTAAAGTCACTGCTCCAATCGAAAAACTTCGAGTTGAGCTGAAAAAACAGAACCTCGCCGGCTTCATCGTCCCGCGGCAAGATGAGTTTCAAGGTGAATATGTGGCTGCCTATGCGGAACGGTTGAAATGGCTCACGGGTTTTGCAGGCTCGTGGGGAATGGCCATTGTAACGGCAAAAAAAGCCGCCATTTTTGTTGACGGTCGCTACACCATTCAGGTTCGCGAACAGGTAGATTTGAAAACGATAACACCACAACATCTCGTCGACGAACCGCCAACCATTTGGATTGAAAACAACCTCAGTAGAAATGATCGCCTCGGCTTTGACCCTTGGTTAACCACGGCGAGTGAAGCCAAACGCCTAAGTGTTGCCTGTGCCAAAATCGGCGCGAAATTGATTCCGGTCACGAGAAATCTCATCGACATTATTTGGACTGATCAACCGGCCCGCCCGCAGAATCCATTGAGCGTACAGCCGTCGCAATTTGCCGGCCGCAGTGGCACCGACAAATTGAAAGACATAGCCGAGGTGCTGACCACCAGTAAAGCCGATGCTGCAGTGCTGGCCGAACCATCATCAGTTTCATGGTTGCTAAATTTGCGCGGGGGAGACGTGCCGTACACGCCTGTAGTGCTGGCTTATGCAATTATCCACCGCAAAGGGAAAGCCGAGCTGTTTGTTGAAACCAAACGTTTGCCAGAAGATGTGCGCAGTGCACTAAAATCCATCGCCATAGTTCGCAAGCCCAGCGAACTTGAAGCAGCACTCAAAAAACTGGGTACAAAAAAATCCGCAGTGTTGATTGATGCAAGCTCAGCGCCTGAAAAAATCCGCAGCACTTTGGCAGCGTCAGGTGCAAAAATTGTCGAAGGCACTGATCCTTGCACAATACCCAAAGCACTTAAGAATAAAGTTGAGCAACAGGGTGCAAGATCATCCCAATTGCGAGATGGTGTGGCGCTGTCGCGCTTTCTGTATTGGCTTTCGATTGAAGGGCCAAAAGGTAACTTGACCGAAGATTCTGCAGCTGAAAAACTTAAAGCATTTAGAGCGGAAACCGGAGTGTTGATGGACCTTTCCTTCAGCACCATCTCAGCATCTGGCCCCTACGCGGCCATTCCGCATTATCATGTGGATCCCGAAAATTGCCGCGCCATCAACAACAATGAAATTTTCCTGATCGACTCCGGCGGTCAATATCAGGATGGCACCACGGACGTGACGCGCACTGTGATTATTGGTCAGCACACGGATGAAATGCGTGATCGCTTCACGCGTGTGCTCAAAGGCATGATCGGCATTTCAACAATCGTATTTCCAAAGGGCACAACCGGAGCCAACATTGATGTGCTAGCCCGCGCCGCCTTATGGAAAGCGGGCCTCGACTTTGACCACGGCACAGGCCATGGCGTTGGCTCTTATTTGTCAGTGCATGAAGGCCCAGCCCGCATCAGCAAAAACAATTACATCGCTCTGCAGCCAGGCATGATCCTGTCCAATGAACCTGGTTTCTACAAGCGTGGCGAGTATGGCATTCGTATTGAAAATTTGTTGCTGATCAGGGAGCCTATTGAAATCAAAGGCGGTGAACGCCCCATGTTGTCATTCGAAACCCTCACACTGGCCCCGATTGACCGCAGACTTATCGACACCAAACTATTGACCCGTGATGAACTGCAATGGCTCGATGCCTATCATGCCCGCGTGCTGAAAGAGGTGGGCAGCTTTATGGATGGTGCAGCATTGGAATGGATGAAAACATCCTGCGCTACACTCAGTTAAGCACTTTTCGGAATAGCACCACACTGCCCACCCCCACTAATATTGTGGCGAGCAATGGCAGCCGCAAGAACGCTGCAATAGCCGTGGCCACTGCGGCCAATGCCTCAGCCTTGCCCGTCATAAATACAGTAGGCGTGATCACGGCCATGAGAACCGCAGGCGGCACTGCATCGAGTGCTGCTTTCAAGCGGCCTTTGACCACTACGCCGCGCATCAACAACAAACCAGAAATGCGCGACGCATAAGTGGCCATTCCCATGCCGATAATAGCCAGCAACGTGGTGAGATGAACGCTCATTCCGTCACCTCATTATACGTGAGCGCCGCAACTGCAACGCCAGCAAGGCCCCCTAAAACAATATACCATGCGCCACTCAAATAAGTTTTTGCAATCACTGCAACCACTGCACTGGTGATCACCACGGCTCCGGTGCGCGGGCCTTTCCAGAAGCCGGCAAGTATGGCGATGAACATTGCGGCAAACGCAAAATCCAATCCTATCAGCGCAGGGTCAGGCAATTTGCGTCCGATAAACGCACCAATCGCCGAAGATATAAACCAAGTTGGCCAAAGTGGAACAGCAACGCCGATATAATAACCCAGAGTTAAGGGCTGAGTCAGTGCTTTGCGTTCCAACAAAGCCCACGCTTCGTCCGTCAATACATACATTAAAAATGGATGCCAGCGCCGTTCAATGCCGTTGATATGGCGCGAAATCGACGCAGCATAAAGCATGTGCCGCACATTCACGATAAAGATCGTAAATATCATCAGCACAATCGGCAGCGGATCGACCCACATTTCAATCGCCACAAATTGCGAGGCCCCAGCATAGAGAAGCCCGCTCATCAACAAAGCTTCCAACGGTGAAAACCCCTTGGCCGCGGCCAATGTGCCCCATAACATTGCAATAGGGATGTAAGCCAAAAACATTGGCCACCCGTCAGCAACACCCGCTTTGAAATCCGAAAGTTTAAAACTCATTGCGCCCCAATGCGCACAAACCATGCGGCTTCATCAATTACTTCCACCCCAAATTTTTCAGCGTCTTTCAGCTTCGATCCAGCCCCCGGCCCCGCCACCAGTAAATCGGTTTTCTTGGAAACAGAGCCTGCAACTTTAGCGCCCAAGCGCTCGGCCATGGCCTTGGCTTCCTCACGCGTCATCCGTTCCAGAGCACCGGTGAACACCACAGTTTTGCCAGACACGGGCGACAACGTTGATCTCCTTGCAAGCGCAGTAATATCCAGTTCGTTCCTAAGCAGGTCAACGACTTCTCGATTATGTGGCTCACCAAAGAACTGTACAATCGCACCGGCAACAACTTTACCTATTCCCTCGTGTCCCTCAAGTTCGACGATTGCATCGGCGGAAGAGGCGAATGCTACGGTCATATGCTGCCAGAAATTATCGAAATTTTCATAGGAACGGGCAAGCAGACGAGCGGTAGTTTCACCAACATGTCGAATTCCGAGCGCGAATATGAATTTGTCGAGAGAAATCTTCCGGCGAGCATCTATGGAACGAAAGAGATTTCTGGCGCTCGACTCGCCCCAACCTTCCTTGTCTTTGAGCTTTTTGAGTGACTGGTTGTCTCGCTGTTCCAACGTGAATATGTCGTGGGGCGAAATTATCAAACCTTCATTGTAAAATTCCGCAATGATCTTGTCGCCCATTCCTTCAATGTCGAATGCATTCCGCGAAACAAAGTGTTTTAAGCGCTCAATCCTTTGCGCAGGGCAAATGAGACCACCTGTGCATCGGCGTACCACATCCAGCCTGCCATTTTCGTTAACTTCTCGCTCTGCAAAGCTGTCGCATACCGGACACCTATCTACCATCTGATAGGGCTGGGAATCCGCCGACCGCTTCTCGGCAACCACACTCACAATCTGTGGGATCACGTCACCCGCCCGTTGAATAATCACTGTATCACCAATGCGCACATCTTTGCGGGCAATCTCATCTTCATTGTGCAGTGTAGCATTGGAAACCACAACGCCACCCACGGTGACAGGCTTCAACCGTGCCACTGGCGTTAGCGCTCCTGTGCGCCCCACTTGAATATCGATGCCTTCTAATACCGTGGTCGCCTGTTCAGCAGAAAACTTATGAGCAATCGCCCAACGTGGGCTGCGCGACACAAACCCAAGCCTACCCTGCAGGGCCAAATCATTGACTTTATAAACCACGCCATCAATGTCATAATCGAGTGTAGAGCGTTGCGATTCAATCAAGCGATAATGCGCGAGTAATTCTTCTGCGGAATGGCACAACACCATCAGAGGATTCACGGGCAAGCCCCAAGCCTTAAACCCCTGCACCACATCCCATTGTGTTGCCCCCGGCAATTGTGGCGCTTCTCCCCAAGCATAGGCAAAAAATCGCAATGGCCGCGCCGCTGTAATTGAGGGGTCAAGCTGACGAAGTGAACCCGCCGCCGCATTGCGTGGGTTGGCAAAAGTCTTTTCGCCTGCTTGAATCTGTTTCTCATTTAATGCTGAGAAGTCATTGTTTGACATATATATTTCGCCACGCACTTCAACCACATCTGGCGCTGAAGCAGGCAGTGTTTGCGGCACATCTTTCACCGTGGAAACATTGGCCGTGACATTCTCACCTTCGGCCCCATCACCACGCGTGGCGGCTTGAACCAGCTTGCGATTTTCATAACGCAGCGACAGCGACAACCCATCAATCTTGGGCTCCGCAGTAACTGCAATCGGGGCATCGTCGGCTAGATTTAAAAATCGACGCACCCGCGCTAAAAATTCATGCACATCCTCATCGGCAAAAGCATTGGCCAGAGACAGCATAGGAACCGCATGAGTGACCTTGCCAAACTTCTCAAGCGGTGCCGCACCGACGCGTTTGGATGGTGAGTTGGCTTTTGCTAAATGCGGATAGTCTTTTTCCAGCGCCAGCAGTCGCAGTCGCAACTTATCATATTCAGCATCAGAAACTGTGGGTTCATCAGCTTGGTAATAGGCGCGGTCATGCGCAGCTAATTGCTCCGCCAGAGTCGCGTGTTCAGTAATGGCCTCGGCGCGGCTCATCCATGCCCTGCCAACAATTCATCCGCCTGAGCGCGCGCCGCATCGGTGACGGAAGCACCCGATAACATGCGTGCAATTTCCTCACGGCGGCTAGGGCTTGATAAAGGTTGCACGCGCGTCACCATGCGCTTGCCACCCAATTCTTCCATTTTTGAGATGAGCAAATGTTGCCCGGCGCGAGCGGCCACTTGCGGTGAATGCGTAACCGCGATCACCTGCAAGCCATCCGACAACCTGCGCAAGCGCTTGCCAATGGCCTCAGCCACAGCACCACCCACACCTGTATCAATTTCATCAAAAATCAACACAGGCGCTGATCCCTTGGCAGCCAGCACCACCTTTAAAGCCAGCATAAACCGCGCTAATTCACCACCTGAAGCCACTTTCATTAAAGGCGACAAGGGCGTGCCCGGATTGGCCGCAACCACAAATTCCACACGGTCAATGCCTTCAGCACCGGGCTTTGTGGCATCGGCTTGCACATCCGTTTCAAACCGGGCCCGTTCCAATTTTAATGCAGGCAACTCGGCAGCAACGGCCTTATCCAAAGCTTTTGAAATTTTGCGCCGCGCCGCGCTTAAAACATCTGCCGCTCTTTCATAGAGGCCCTGCGCTTCAATGTGTGCAGCTTCCAATCGCTTGAGTTTCGCTCCACCATCCACCAGCGCCTTCAAATCAATTTCAAACCGCGCCCGCACAGAGGCCAGCTGATCAACTGTGCATTTGTGTTTCCGCGCCGCAGCCCGCAAAGCAAACAATCGCTCTTCGGATTTTTCCAAATCTTTAGGATCAAACGCAAAGGCCCGCCGCGCTTCCGTCATGGCCCGCTCAGCTTCATTGAATTCGAGTATCACCCGGTCTAGTGCGGCACACACATGATCCAACCTGCCGCCTGCGCCTTCCTTACGCCGCTCCAACCTACGAAGCGCTGCATGAAGCCGCGCCTCACCAGAGCTATCTCCCGCAAGCGCATTTTCCGCTTCATCCAAAGCCGAAATATATTGCTCCGATTGCATCATCAATTGGCGGCGTTCAGCCAAATGTTGTTCTTCGTCTGGCTCCGGATTAAGCTCGCTCAACTCAGCCGCAGCGTGTTCCAGATATTCGCGCTCAGCTTCAGCCCGGGCCATCATGGCTTTGTGTTGGGCCAATTCATCTCGCGCCGTGGTCAAGGCATGCCATAATATTGAAAGCTTCTCAACGTGGTCTTCCAGCCCGCCGAAAGCATCCAGCAAGCGCCGATGCGCCACCACATCCACCAAAGCGCGGTCTGCATGTTGACCATGAAGTTCCACCAGTAAACTAGCGATCTGCCTCAATAAATTCATACTTACGGGTTGCTCATTGATGGTCGCCCGGCTTGGCCCATCAGCATTTTGAATGCGGCGAATAACAATCTCACCCTCAGCCTCAACACCCTGCTCTTCAAGAATTTTGAACGCTTTATGATCGGCCGCCAAACTGAAAGACGCCGTAACACTGCCCTTGCTTTGGCCGCTGCGCACCAGAGAACTATCGCCACGCGCGCCTAAAGCCAAACCCAGAGAGTCGAGCAAAATCGATTTGCCAGCGCCAGTTTCGCCAGTCAAAATAGTCAGGCCCTCATCAAGCACCAGATCAAGTTTTTCGATGAGAACAATATCGCGAATGGAAAGTGCAGTGAGCATGTAACTCTTATAGCCGAGAGTCGCTCTGTCTTGCGAGGGGGCGAATAATATTTAGCCTACAGATTGAAAACCCGGCTGATCCACGATGAGCTGTTGGCCACGGGCGCCTTGCCGTCTGACGAAACCAGCGAGAACGCATCTTTGTACCATTGGCTATTGGGAAAATTATGCCCGAGCACTGCAGCCGCTGTTTGCGCTTCAGAAACGACACCGAGTGCCATGTAGCCTTCAGACAATCGGAACAGAGCTTCGGGCGTCTGCGACGATTTTTGATAATCAGTAACTACTTTTTTGAAACGGTTGATGCCAGCGAGATAGTCGCCCTTCTTTATATAATAGCGCCCGACTTCCATTTCTTTGCCGGCCAAATGATCCCGCGCCAACAAGGCTTTCTTTTGGGCATCACTCGCATATTTCGAATCGGGGAAGCGCCGTGAAACTTCGTCCAAGGATTCAAGGGCCACTTGGGTTTGCGATTGATCACGAGTCACGTCTGCAATTTGTTCGTATTGTGAGAGGCCTACTAAATAATAGGCATAGGGCGTGTCGACATGGCCTGGGTGTAAACTAATAAAGCGCTGACACGCATTGACCGCTTCACTATAATTATTGGCTTGATAATTGGCAAAGCCCTGCATCAACAAAGCTTTGGTGGCCCATTTCGAATAAGGGTGAAGACGCTCAACCTCAGCAAATTTTTTCGACGCAGCTTTATAGGAACCATTGTTGAGTTTGGTTAAACCATCATTATAAAGTCCTGCGACTTGTTGATCATCGGATTTGCCCAGATCCGGTGCGAGTGCACTCGCGGCCGCATCATCTCGGTTGAACACGTCATTCAACACGCTTCCGCCGCTGCAGGCTGGCAACGCAAAAGCCAAAGCAGCCAAGAAACTGAAGCGAACTAATCGAGGTGATACTTGAAACATTATAACTTCCAAATTTATATCCAGCTTCTAGCCCGCAAACATGCACACTGGAAGAGGCCTATAGAAGCACGAAACCCGGCGGAAATGTGACCGCCGGGTTGCTAGAAAATTCAGAGATGTCAACTCAGTTTGCTTGGCGGCGCAGAAAAGCTGGAATCGCCAACTGATCATCATCATAGCTGCTTTCAGCGTGAACTTCAGGATCGGGCTGCGCCACACGCGCTTGAGGCTGCATTTTTGGTTCAGCCCGCTTTGGTGCTGTATAGTGTTGTTGCGCTGGCTCTTCACGACGGCCGAGACCAACATCCGCAAGGCGTTCAAACAGGCCTTTTTTGCGCTTTGCCGCATGTTCGGCAATGCTCTCAATGCGGCCTTGCTGCACAGCAACTTGCTTTTGGGCAATCGCTGGGAATTGATCAATAGATGGAATGCGCTGCTGTGGCGCGGGCCGCGAAGCGACCGGCTGCGAAACTGCGGCTTCTGCAACATCATCATAATATTCAACGTGTTCTTCTTCATGGTGAATAGGCGTTGGTGCTGGAATTGGCGCACGAGCCACCATGGGCGCTGGCTTCATAATCTTTGCCATTTGCGGCTGTTGGCCTGTGTATCCAAACACATTGCCGGAGGCTTCTTGGCGGTCTTCGCTCGAAAGTTCCGCCTTGGCTTCAACAGCAAGCCCCGTTGCCACAACAGAAACGCGCATTGTGCCCTCAAGGGCATCATCAAATGTTGCGCCGAGAATGATGTTTGCTTCAGGGTCCACTTCTTCGCGAATGCGCGTTGCCGCTTCATCCACTTCATAAAGTGTCAAATCTGGTCCACCACAAATCGAAATCAGAAGTCCACGCGCACCACGCATTGATACATCATCGAGCAAAGGATTGGAAATTGCAGCTTCAGCGGCTTCAATAGCACGGCGTTCACCGGATGCTTCTCCGGTGCCCATCATGGCTTTGCCCATTTCGCTCATAATGGCGCGAACGTCAGCAAAGTCCAAATTGATCAAACCTTCTTTGGTCATCAATTCAGTAATCGATGCAACACCCGAATAAAGCACTTGGTCTGCCATTGCGAAGGCAGCGGCGAAAGTGGTTTTCTCATTGGCAACGCGGAACAAATTTTGGTTCGGAATAACAATCAGCGTATCCACATAACGCGCCAATTCTTCAATGCCGCGTTCAGCAGTTTGCTGGCGGCGCGCACCTTCAAAATGAAAAGGCTTGGTGACCACACCAACTGTGAGAATGCCCTGCTCTTTCGCAGCGCGAGCAATCACGGGGGCCGCACCTGTGCCCGTGCCACCGCCCATGCCGGCGGTGATGAAGGCCATATGCGAACCTGCGAGGTGATCGACAATTTCTTGCAAAGCTTCTTCAGCAGCAGCAGCGCCAATTTGCGGCTGCGAGCCTGCACCTAGACCTTGCGTGAGGGCTGTTCCCATCTGCACGCGGCGTTGTGCTGCGTTCTGCAGAAGCGCTTGAGCGTCGGTGTTGGCTACGACGAATTCAACACCTTCAAGGCGGCTTTCAATCATATTATTAACGGCGTTTCCGCCCGCACCGCCGACCCCGAAAACGGTGATCCGTGGCTTAAGTTCTGAAAGATTTGGCACTGTGAGCTTGATTGTCATGGGTCAATTCCGAAAAAAACGGTTTACGAGACCCAACAATCTTACCGAAACAATAAGAATTGGTTAACAAGTGCTAACCAATTCACAAAACTCTGTGTCAAATATGATTCAAATTGAATCAGTTTGGAGTTGAAGATTAACCAATCACACTTAAACACACGTTTTGATTGAATTAAAGCGCCTCAACCAGCCATTGGCCTACGCGGCGCACATAGCCCATTTGCGCACGCTGGAAAGCCACTGCGGCTTCGGCAGGAACTGCATAGTGCCGATCAGGCTGAGCCGCATAGCACAGCGTGCCCGTCGCCACCGCAAAACCAGCATGGCGAATGTGATCAGGAAGACCTGGCAAAGCAACGCTCTGACCTAAGCGTACCTGACAGCCCAAAACCGCCTGAGCCAATTCACGAATGCCCGAAAGTTGGCTAGCACCCCCGGTCAACACCACCCGCCCGCCATTATGAGGTGCAAATGCCGGGCTTGAAATCTTATCGCGCACCAGTTCAAAGATTTCTTCAAGTCTTGGTCTTAAAATATTGGTAAGATGAGATTTTGGCACTTTTTGAACAGTGTCAACACCACGCTCCCCAAGCATAGGAACTGCCAACATTTCACGTTCGCTATGGCCATCCGGCAGCACATTGCCCCACAGTGTTTTCATGCGTTCGGCATGGGCAATTGTGGTCGAAAGCCCTTGGGCAATATCATTAGTCACATGTTGGCCGCCCAAAGGAACACTATCTGCCGCTACCAATTGGCCATTGTTAAAGTACCCAATACTGGTAAGCGCCCCGCCCATATCAATGACCAAACTGCCCAGCGCCAATTCATCGGATGTCAAAACAGACTTTGCTGCAGCATAGGGTGCAACCACAAATCCAACGGCGCGTAAATGGGCCCGCTCAACGGCCAACTGCAAGTTGCGAAGATAGGTCGGTTCGATGGTGGTCACACCAATGTCTGCAACCAATTCTTCGCCATGCATACCGAGTGGCGTTGTAATGTTGGAAACACCGTCCAAGCTGTGCCCAACGGGAGCCAGATGCATCAATGTTCGTTTGCCAACTGAAACTTGAGCAAGGGCCGCTGAAACAGCATTTTCAATATCGCGAGGACGCACAATACCCGTCGGCGTGCGAACGCGACCACTGTGACAATGTGATTTCGGGCGTCCGCCGGAAACACTCACGTAAACATCATCGATTGCCACTGAAGCCATGCGCTCGGCTGCATCGACAGCGAGGCGAATGGCACATTCAGCTTCGTTCACATCAACAATGGCACCACCGCGCACGCCGCGAGAAAGCGTTTGGCCAAAGCCGATAACTTTTAGAAGTTGGCGTGGGTCTGCCTGCCCACGCTGTTTGGGCAGCTGCAATTCAGCAATGATGCAACATATTTTTGTGGAACCAATATCAAGGGCAGCCACCAGTGTGGCCCTTGATCCGTTTCTACCACCGCGATTATGCAACTGCACAACACTCATCCCTTACGCCCCGCCCACTTACAAACTCAACTCAATGGGCTTGGCTCACCTTTTCGCTAGCCTCACCCACGTCTTTACCGACTTCAATTTCCGCAATCGCCACAGTCATCTCTCCGGCAATACGCATGTCAATTTCGCGAATACCTTTGGATAAAATATTTTGGCTGGCATCAAGCGCGCTCACCTGTTTCATCGCTTCGGATTCACCCTCTGCTGGCAAAGCAATCTTGACCCCATTTTGCAAATAAAGAGTCCAGCGCCGCTTGCCCACCATGGCCGCAGCACTGACTTTCTTCATTAACTCAGGATTGGCTTCCAGATGGTTAACAAGTTGCTCCGCTGCTAAATTTGCACCCTCACCCGTGACCAACAATAAATGCGATTGCCCCATCAGCTCTAATCCGCCCATTGCGACGCCAGCGCGGTCGATCAATGAGTAGGACTTGTCGTGTTGCCAGATGGCGAAAGGGATACGTTCTGCTACTGAAATTTCGAGGGTGTTTGGGAATTTTCGTTGCACCGAAGCTGCCGAAACCCAATCCATACCCTGCAACTTAACGCGGGCGGCACCTGCATCAAAACCAACGAGACTGCCACCGGGCACAACGCCCAGAGCACCCAAAAGCATTTGCGGATCATGGTTGGTGAGGCCGGTGATCCTAATATCATCAGCCGCTAAACCAATGAAGCTCGCAATCTTGCCGGGCATCTGCCGCCACGGGCTGCCTTCATAGTCGAGCTGTCCGCCGCGCATCACCCCATGAATAATCGTCGTTGCTAAAAACAGAACAGCGGAACTGCGGACTAGAAACCGAACGCGTCGCGCATGTCCAAATGCAAAAATTTTCATCAACGCTTCACCGACGCATCATTGACCATCCATGTCACCAATTCCGGAAAACTGTGGCCAGCATGGGCTGCCATTTCGGGCACGAGAGATGTTCCCGTCATGCCGGGTTGGGTGTTTAGTTCCAATAAAATCAATTCACCCTTGTCGCCGGGCGTGTCGTCATATCTAAAATCTGATCGTGAAACACCACGGCATCCTAATGCCTGATGTGCCATTAAAGCGTACTTTTGGCATTTGCGATAAACGTCGTTCGGAATTTCAGCAGGTAAAATATGAGTGGAGCCGCCGATTGCATATTTTGCTTCATAGTCATAAAAACTCATGTTTGAAATGATGTCGATCACACCCAAAGCCACATCACCCATGACAGCGCAGGTGAGTTCCTTGCCGGGGATAAAGCGCTCCACCATCACTTCGTCACCGAAAATATGGCGTTCATCAAGCAGGCTTGTCACCGGGCCATTGCTGGTACGATCAACAATGTGCACACCAACGCTTGAGCCTTCTGCGACAGGTTTAATAACATAGGGCAAAGCCATGGGGTGGCTGGTGGCAGCCACTTCAATCGGCACCATTTTGCTTTCAGCAACGGGGATGCCTGCCTCTTTGAACAAGGCTTTGGATTTTTCCTTATGCATGGCGATGGCCGAAGCCAACACACCGGAATGTGTATAAGGAATGCCTAATGTTTCAAGCATTGCGGAAGCATGGCCGTCCTCGCCCCACAATCCGTGCAACGCATTAAAGGCCACGTGGGGTTTAAGATCGAGCAACACTGTGTTGATGGTTTCGCGTTTCACATCAATCATAATGGCGTCAAAGCCAGCTTGCTTCAAAGCCGTGTAACAGGCTTCGCCTGATGATAGAGAGACTTTGCGCTCAGCCGACCAGCCTCCCATTAACACAGCTACGACAGTTTCATGCGGAACGAGTTTTTGAGTTCTCACGCTGCATCCTCCAACGAAAGACCAATGCGTTTAATTTCCCAATCCAATTCCACGCCAGATGTATCCTTCACACGCGCCCGCACTGTTTCACCCAATTCTTCAATCTGTGCAGCAGTCGCCCCACCTTCATTGATGAGAAAATTACAATGCATTTCAGAAACTTTTGCTGGCCCCACATTAAAGCCCCGCATACCTGCCTTATCAATCAATTGCCAAGATTTATGGCCTTCTGGATTCTTGAATGTAGATCCACCCGTACGGCTTTTAATCGGTTGGGCATTCACGCGGTGTTCAACGTGTGAATCCATCTGCCCTTTAATTGCATCCGCATCACCGACTTTGCCCTGAAATAAAGCTTCAGTGAAAATCAAATCTTCAGAAGCACCGCAATGCCGATATGTGTAATTCATGTCTGCGTGCTGAAGCACTTTAATGTTCCCTTCACGATCAACAGCGCGGACTTCCACCAGAACGTCCGTTGTCTCGCCACCGTGCGCTCCACCATTCATGCGCAGCGCGCCGCCAATGGTGCCCGGAATACCTATAAGAAAGGTTAATGAATCAATACTATGCGCGAGAGCGAATTGTGCCACACGCATATCTAATGCGGCAGTTCCACATCGAATTTTCTGCGGTCCAGCCAAAGCGATATCGTTAAATCCGCGGCCCAAGCGGATCACAACCCCCGGCACTCCACCATCGCGCACCAACAAGTTTGAACCCACACCAATCACATAAATTGGAATATCGCGTGGCGTGTTTTTCAAAAACTCTGCGAGGTCAGCTTCATCCGCTGGCATAAACAACACTTCAGCAGGCCCCCCAGTTTTGAACCAAGTAAAATCAGCCAAAGGCGCATTCGGCATCAACCGTCCACGAACCGGTGGAAGTTTTTTCAACAACGCTTCACCATCAATACGCGTCATTAATGTCTCGCTTTGTCAATCGCGGCAAGTTGTTCCGGCAAGGCATATGCCCATTGGCTAATGGTGCCCGCCCCCAAACAGACGACAATGTCGCCGGGCGAAACCAACCCCCGCACCATCGGTGCGAGTTGCTCCGGTATATCGATTTTAAACACGGAACGATGCCCGCGCGCATGCATGGCCTCCGCCAAATGAACATGGGATGCGCCTTCAATCGGTGTTTCACCCGCTGCATAAACCGGAGTTAAAATAACAGTATCAGCATCATTGAAGCATGATGAGAAATCACTGAACAGACTTTGCAACCGCGTGAAACGATGCGGCTGCATCACAGCGATAACTTTGCCTTTGGTCACCCCTTGGGCCGCCTTCAACACTGCAGCAATTTCCACAGGGTGATGACCATAGTCATCATAAACCGTAACTCCATCATGTTCGCCTGTGCGTGTAAAGCGACGTTTCACACCTTCAAAGCTTGCAAGACCTTTGCGAATGGCGGCATCATCCATACCCAATTCCCGCGCCACAGCCAGGGCCGCAGTCGAGTTGAGAGCATTATGCTCGCCCGGCATTTTCAAAGCCAAGTCAGTAATGTCATGCGTCTTTCCGGTGAGGCGGTGCGTAACACGAACCGAAAAGCGCATAGCACCGTCACTATAAGCGGCATCCAGCAATCTGAAATCCGCTTGCGGGCTGCGGCCATAAGTGATCACGCGGCGATCTTGAATCTTACCGATCAATTCCTGCACCACAGGATGATCAATGCACATCACGGCAAAACCATAAAAGGGAATATTTTCGACAAACGCGAGAAACGCTTCTTTGGCTTTTTCAAACGTTCCGTAGTGATCAAGATGCTCAGGATCAATGTTGGTTACAATCACCACATCGGCCGGAAGTTTGACGAAGGTGCCATCAGACTCGTCTGACTCCACCACCATCCAATCGCCTTTGCCCAAACGTGCATTGGTGCCGTAAGCATTGATGATGCCACCATTGATCACCGTGGGGTCAAGATTACCTGCATCAAGCAATGCAGCCACAATCGATGTCGTGGTGGTCTTGCCATGGGTGCCACCAACCGCGATGCAGGATTTAAAGCGCATCAACTCAGCCAGCATTTCAGCACGGCGCACCACTGGCAAATATCGCGCACGCGCTTCAATCAGTTCCGGATTGTCGGACTTCACGGCCGACGAAATTACCACCACCTGTGCATCGCCCAGATTCTTAGCAGCGTGACCGATCAAAACTTCAATGCCATGCTTGCGAAGCCGCGCCACATTATAATTGTCTGAAATATCGGAGCCCTGAACTTTATAATTCAAGGTGGCCATCACCTCAGCAATACCACTCATGCCAATGCCACCAATACCGATGAAATGAATGGGGCCTACGTCGCGTGGAAGTTTCATCGGTGAAGGGTCTCCGGTTTCATAATTTTTTCAATCAGGTCGGCCAGTCGCTCAGCTGCATCCGGCTTGCCATGGGTTAACGCTGATTCTGCCGCCCTTTTAAGGCCAGCCTCATCAGCCAGCAATCGCCCTAAAAATGCGGCAAAATCATGGGGATTAAGCTCCCCTTGTGGACAAACCCACCCTGCCCCAGCGCCAGCGAAACTCTGCGCATTGCGCAATTGATCATTGTCAATGGCGTGCGGCAGCGGCACCATAATCGCAGGGCGACCAATCACTCCAAGCTCAGCAATGGTCGAAGCGCCTGAACGGCAAATCACTAAATGTGAATCACCAATGCGTTTTGGCATATCCATAAAAAACGGCTGTAAATCACATTGCAAACCAAGTGCTGCATAAGCAGTTTTTACACGCTCAATGTCTTCAGCGCGGCACTGTTGTGTAATCGCCAACCTGTTGCGCAATGCTTCTGGCATTTCCGCAAACGCATTGGGCATAAAATCAGAAAAAAATTTCGCACCCTGACTGCCACCAAACACCAACAGATTTATTTTATTCTTGAATTTTGGATAGGGCGCAGCCTTCTGCGCTAAAGCAATAGCCCGCACTGGATTGCCCGTAAGAACAAATTTCGCCATTGAGGGCAAACCCAGAGTCTTTTCAAACGAACCTGCTACGGCATCTACTTTTTTTGCGAGCATTTTGTTTGCTCGCCCCAAAACAGAATTGGCTTCATGCACCAAGGTTGGAATGCGCAGCGATGCGGCAGCGTAGATTGGCGGGAATGAAGGATAACCGCCAAAGCCTGCAACCGCAGAAGGTTGCACTTTGCGCAAAATCGATTTGGCATTGAGGTAACCATTGAATAATTTCATTAATCGCGAAGGCAGGCGCAGCGGATCAGAAAGTCCGGGGCTGGCCGATCGAATAATATGTGTTTCTTCAGCAGGAAAATTTTTCCCGTAGTCGCGCACCCGCTCGTCCGTCATCAAGTGAATGCGGTATCCCCGTGTGGTCAAGGTTTCGGCTAGCGCTTGGGCTGGAAACAAATGCCCTCCCGTTCCACCCGCCGCAAGAACAACCAACTTACTCATGCATAAACCGTTTGTTGCGGAAATGATGAGCTAGCCGTTGACGGCCTGCGTCGCGCCAAAGCCAAAACAAATCCCATCGCCAAAGCCGTGCCCAACAATGATGAGCCACCATAAGAAATAAACGGAAGCGTCATTCCTTTGGCCGGCAGCAAAGCCACATTCACACCCATATTGATGCAAGCTTGAAATCCAAACATCGTTACAAGTCCGGTCATTGCCAATGCGGCAAAGGGATCATTCTCATTTTTTGCCCGCATCAAAACCCGCATGATGACAAAGAAAAATAGCAGCATTAGTGCAAGGCAAGCAATCAAGCCAAACTCTTCACCCACAACAGCGAAGGCGAAATCAGTATGGGCATCCGGCAACACCATCTTTGCTACGCCACCACCCGGCCCTGCTCCCAGCAATCCACCATTGTTGAAAGCAGACGTCGCAGTATCGACCTGAAAAGTATCTCCCTTGTCAGGATTCAAAAACCGATCAATGCGAGACGCCACATGCGGCACCAGCGTATAGGTTAAACCCATGGCCATCACCGTGAGAGAGCCAAGGCCAAAAACAAACATCCACGAAATACCATAGATCAAAAGCATCGCGCCGAATGTCAAAACGACCAATACCGTTTGTCCAAAGTCAGGCTGCAAAACGAGGAGTCCCAGAAACACGGCAGCCGCACCATAAGCAATTGCTTGTCCTGGCATATCAGGACGTTTTGTGTGGTCAGCGAGAAACCATGCCGCCGCAGCAACAAAGCACGGCTTGGCCAATTCCGAAGGTTGCAGTCCAATCGGCCCCAAATTAATCCAGCGATGAGCACCCTTAATTTCTGGTCCAAATTTCAACGCTAAAAGCATCAGCAACAGCGAACCAGAAAACCCAAGAAAGGCAGTGCGCCGCACCCAAGTGACATTAAAGAATGAAACCGCCACCAAGCCAATCACCGCAAAAAACAGATAGAAAAGCTGGCTCTTAAAAAAATGAAAAGAATCCAACCCAATGCGCTCAGCCACAGGCGGGCTGGCCGCCATACTGGTGAGCACACCGATTGCCATCAAAAGTAAAACTGCTGAAAGCAATGGCAAGTCAATGGTGAACCACCACCGCGCTAGGGCCCCACGATCGCTACGTGAAATAAGCATCAGCCATTCCCTCCTTGAGACATTTTCGCATTCGGCAATTTGGACACATACTCAACAAAGGCATCGCCACGCACTTCAAAATTTTTATACTGGTCGAATGAGGCACAAGCAGGCGATAGTAACACAACCGAACCGGCTTGCGCATCTTGGGCCGCAGCTTGCACAGCGCGTTCCAAAGTCTCGCAAATAACAAATTCAGTTTTTCCATGAAGCGTCTGTGCGAAATTATCGGCCGCAGCTCCGATCAAATAGGCCCGCTTTATTTTTGGAAAATAGGAAGCCAATGGTTCAATGCCGTCGGTTTTTGAAATGCCACCAGCAATCCAATAGATATGATCAAACGATGCCAAAGCTTTTTCAGTCGCGTCCGCATTGGTTGCTTTCGAGTCATTGACGAACGGCACACCATTTATCAAGGCAACTTGTTGCATACGGTGCGCTAAGCCACCGAAACTCTTCATCGCTATAGAAATTTCAATAACAGAAACACCAAGGGCACGCGCCGCACCATAAGCCATGCAGGCATTCTGCCAATTATGCCGCCCTTTAAGTGCAGGCATATCGCGTAAATCAATTTCATTCACGCAAACGCCATTCTGCATGTCTTTCAAAATTCCAGTTGGCGCACAAATGCCATTGACCACAACATTCAAAACTGAAACCTGTTTTGCATTTGAAGTGTGGGTTGCAATGGCTGCGCACCATTCATCATCAACGCTTACCAGTGCCGTGCCATCACCAATCTTTGTAAACATGCGCGCTTTTACGGCAGCATAATTTTTCATCGTGCCGTGACGATCGAGATGATCAGGCGTCAGGTTTGTCAAAATCCCCACATCAGGTTTTAAACCCGGCATCAAATCAATTTGGAAAGACGAAAGCTCCAAAACATAAATGCGATTTTTTACAGGGGGGCGCAGATTGAAAACGGCAAGCCCAATATTGCCACCTACATCCACATCAAGTCCCGCTGATTTCAGCACATGGCCAATGAGCGCGGTCGTTGTCGATTTGCCGTTGGTACCGGTGATAGCAACAGTCTTTGCACCACTGCCCGCAACTTCGCGTGCGAACGCTTCAGTATCTCCGATAATCTCTATGCCAGCTTGTTTGGCCTTCACCACAGTCCAATGCGGTTCAGGATGTGTGAGGGGCACTCCGGGGCTTAGAACTAAACTATCAAGCGTTTTGAAATCTACTGTGTGGAGATTGGTTATGGATACACCTTCAGACTTAGCCTTTTCAACTGAAGGCTCTGAATCATCCCAAGCAAAGACCTTAGCACCACCAACCATTAGCCCTAGTGCACAAGAAATGCCTGACCGTGCTAAACCAAACACAGCAACAGCTTTATTTTTGAATGATGATGCAGCAATCATGGATGAGTTTACCGCAGTTTCAATGTGGAAAGACCGATCAGTGCCAACACAAACGCAATGATCCAGAAGCGAATAACAATGGTTGGTTCCTTCCAACCTTTCTGTTCAAAATGATGATGCAATGGCGCCATGGCAAAAACCCGCTTGCCCGTCATTTTAAATGAAGCGACTTGCACGATGACTGAAACAGTTTCCAAAACAAACAGGCCACCAACAATGCCCAACACGATTTCATGTTTCACCGCAACAGCAATGGCACCAAGGCAACCCCCTAAAGCAAGCGAACCAGTGTCACCCATAAATATCATGGCGGGCGGCGCATTGAACCACAGGAAGCCAAGACCTGCTCCGATCAAAGCCCCACAAATGACGGCAAGCTCACCAGTGCCGCGCACATAATGCAATTGTAAATAGCCAGAGAAGACTTGATTTCCAACGAGATAGGCAATCAAAGCAAAACTTCCTGCTGCCATCATCACCGGAACAATGGCTAGTCCATCGAGACCATCTGTAATATTCACGGCGTTGCCTGCACCCACAATTACAAATATGCCAATCAACAAAAAGAATGGTCCAAAATTAATCAAAACATCTTTGAGAAATGGAACGGCCAAAGAACTTGAA
>JANPGD010000092.1:0-1788 GCA_031423845.1 Hyphomicrobiales bacterium
CCAGACGTATTCGTCCACATCAGCGCTGTTGAACGTGCGGGTCTCCGTGGTCTCAATGAAGGCCAGAAGATTGGTTACGAAATCGTCGCTGACAAGCGCACCGGCAAATCATCTGCTGACAGCCTCCAGGCTGTTTAAGCACTAAACGACTAAACCTACTAGCGCCGACCACGTATGTACCGGCGGCGCGCCGGGTTGACGTAACCGCATTCTTCGCAAGAGAGTGCGGTTTTGGTTTTTTAAGGGTAGTTTTAATGTCTCGCACTCATCCGCTTGTTATCTCCGTCCCTGAACCCCGATCCATCGATCTTATTTTCACCAAAATAGATGAGAGCCTTTTGCGCAGCCGCTATGCCCTTGTAGAAGGTGAAGGCCCCACCGTTTCCTCAACCATTGTTGACAATATCGCTGAAGCCACCTTTATCATGGGCCAGCCGGACCTCTCCACGGAACTCCTCCAAAAAGCCAAAAATCTCAAAGCCATTTTCAATGTTGAATCCAATTTTCTCGACAATATGGATTATGACTATTGCTTTGCTCACGGCATCCACGTTCTCACCACGGGCCGCGTATTCGCAGGCCCCGTTGCCGAAATCGGTTTGGGATTGGCCTTAAGCTTAGAGCGCAACATTGTGGGCGCAGACAGAGCGTTCCGGAATGGCAAAGAGCTGTGGGGTGGTGATGGCAATGCCGAGGCCCGCCTGATGTCTGGTGGCAAAATTGGCTTTATCGGCTTTGGTGATTTTGGCCGCGCCCTGCACCGCCTGCTGGCCGGATTCAGAGCTACCATCAGCGTGTTTGACCCGTGGTTGCCGAACAGCATTCTGGCAGATCAAGGGGTGCTCCCCGCCAGCCTAGATGAAGTGCTGACCACGAATGATGTAATTTTTGTGGTGGCATCAGTCACCTCCGACAATGGCGGATTTTTAGGGGCTCCCGAATTTGCCAAAATGAAACGCGGCACCAGCTTTGTGTTGCTAAGCCGCGCTGGTGTGGTGGATTTTGAAGCTTTGATGGCTGCGGTTAAATCCGGCCATATCCGTGCCGCCAGCGATGTTTACCCGCAAGAGCCTCTGCCCGTTGATCATCCCGTGCGCAAACTAGAAGGTTTCATTCTTTCCGCGCACAGAGCCGGAGCCCTTGATGTGGCGTTCAAACAAATGGGCCGTATGGTTTTGGATGATATGGATTTAGTCACCCGCGACTTGCCACCGATGGCCTGCCGCAGAGCCGAGCGTGAATCCGTGCGCCGCATGCGCTCTAAGCCAGTGAGCAAGAATTAAATCTTCAACTCAAAAACACCTGCGCCGCAGCAACTTCCGTCTGCCGCAACTCATGCCCACCATCGTGCCAAACTAATTTTGTCTCGACTCCTTGGCTTTCAAAATAACTCGCCAACCTCTGCGATTGCGGTGCTGGGCAAATGGGGTCGCGTTTACCTGCCGTGATCAACACACGCTTATCGGCCAGACCTAATTGAACGGCGGGTGCCCACGGAATGAGCGGATGCATCAATATGGCATCATCAAACAAGGCAGGTTCACTGAACATTACCGAGGCCAAGATATTGGCACCATTAGAATAGCCAAGACCGATCACGCGCGGCGCATTCAAACGAAGCTTATGGGCCGCCACAAATTCTGCCATGGCCGCAGTGCGCAACCCCAAATCTTCCATGTCATAAACGCCCTCACCTGTGCGCTTAAAAAACCGCAACGCGCCATGTTCAGAAACATCGCCGCGCACCGAAATAATATGGGCGACTGGCACCAGCATCTGCGCCAGATC
>JANPGD010000093.1:0-3727 GCA_031423845.1 Hyphomicrobiales bacterium
TGACTTCACCGCCGATGGTGGGCACGCCGAAACTGTTGCCATAACCACCCACACCAGCCACCACGCCAGAAACCAAGTGGCGGGTTTTGGGATGGTCGGGGGAGCCGAAGCGCAAGGCATTCAGAGCGGCGATTGGGCGAGCGCCCATAGTGAACACATCACGCAAAATGCCACCCACACCTGTGGCGGAACCTTGATAAGGTTCGATAAATGAAGGATGGTTATGGCTTTCCATTTTGAAAATGATGGCTTGGCCATCATCAATATCTATCACACCAGCATTTTCACCGGGGCCAATCAAAACGCGCTTGCCGGTTGTGGGTAATTTCTTGAGCCATTTTTTCGAGGACTTATAAGAACAATGTTCATTCCACATGGCCGAACAAATGCCAAGTTCGGTCATGGTAGGGATGCGGCCTAAAAGATCGAGGAAGCGCTGATATTCATCAGGCTTCAAGCCATGGGCTTTGACGACTTCTGGGGTGATTTTGGCTTCAGTGGCATGTTTCATAATGCCCGCCGTTTAGCTTTATTGGGGACGATTCACAAATGCTTATTCGGGTTTGTTGGTAAGTGGCTTTGTCTGATGTTCTTCATTTTCATGCGAATATTTTTTTACGCGGTTGTGCAAAGCATCATTGAGCTTGCGCAACTCTCGTTCGCGTTCTTCTTCGCTGGCATTACGGCCAAATAGGGTTTTCAGCACGACTAACTCCCGTCATAACTTTATTGCCCCCGCAATAAGACAAGCGTTACGGGTAGGAAATTGCACAATAGTTAACAAGCAGCGCTATTGAGCGATGTGGTTTGCAAGACCTAAAGTTGTAGGCGCAATTTTAACGAGGTTTTTAATCTCAGTTATGAAATTGGCTAAACCATTTTGGCAACGCAAATGAATTATTGCTAGTGCCAACTATTTGAGTTGCAACATGAGGTTCAATTTTGCAGCGCCAGAGCAAGACTGAAAGTGCTGTGACGACCATGCCACCCAAAACATCGACTAAATAATGGCCGCCAAAAATGGGCGTTCCGGCAATGATTGCGGCAGCAATCACGGCGCCTGTGAAGGCCGAATACCATCTGCCACGTGCGCACCATGCGATAATCAACGCCATGCAGGTGTGAAATGACGGAAACGAAATGAGACCTTGCATGTCATCGGACTTCATAAATATTGAACCGTCACCACGCAGTTGCATGAGTTGTTCAACATGTAAAACGCCAGTGCCAATTTGGAAGCGAGATAGCAATTCTTGATCCGCCAATAATGCCATGGTGGCCTTTGCTGGAAATGCCATTGCGACTAAAATGCAAATGATGGCGGTGACAACCACAAGATAAATGATTTCAAGGGCGCGCCTACGATTGTTCATCAGAATAAGAACGACTGCTAATACCGTCAGGCCGCTATAGGTGAGTTCATTATAAGCAAAGAACAAGATCTTCGTGACGAGTGGTGATGCTGTGAGCGCTTTGGAATAAGCCAGCCAGTCAAATCCTAAAGCCAAATCCCAAGCCATCAAACGATCATCTGCCATGTGCAGATTGGTAGACATGGTGAGGTGATTGAGCACCTGAAGATTGCGCATGAGCAAAGCTGAAAGCAGCACATATAAAAGCACAGACCATAGGCGGTGCAAGAACCAGTCGAATTTTTCCGGCTTAAACATGCGGAAAACGATGATGACGAAGGCCACGACCGTTAGAATAAAATTTCCTGTCATCCATGCGCGTTCAATGGAAATGCGTGTGCTGAGGCCTAACCAAAGGCTGTTTGCACCAAATAGGGCCAGCACGACGCACCACAAAATCCAATGCGGGTATACCCATTGTTTGAAATCGTTTATGCTTCTGAAATTGACGGCATTTGTTGCGATAATCGATGGTGCTGGCATGTTGATTCCAGGAAAAGAAAATTCCGAGGTAAACTACGCAATATTGTGTTGAGATTCGGTGAATGGATTAGACAGCAATACGGCTCTGTTGGATTGACATCCGGCCGCAATCGGTTCTTGCTCCAATGTCGGATGTTACGCCTGTGGAGCTTTGAATTTTATGCAAAAGCCTATTGAAAATAATCTGAAGGCTCGCCCATCGGTCGTGGCACTCGATCCAAAAAATTCAGCGGTGATCGTTGTCGATATGCAGAACGATTTTGGTTCGATTGGTGGCATGTTTGAACGAGCAGGGATTGATATTGCCCCGATTGTTGCAGCGGTTGCGCCCACAGCGCGTGTTTTGACCGCAGCGCGCAAAGCTGGCATTCCCGTTGTTTATTTGCAAATGCAACACCGTGCCGACATGGCTGATATGGGGGCGGCGGATTCCCCTCATCGCCAGCGCCATGCTCGCCTGTCGGTTGGTGAGAAGATGATGGCCCCTGATGGTAAAGAAAGTCGCATTCTTATTGCCGGTGAGTGGGGCACCCAGATTGTGGATGCGCTGTCTCCTCAAGCTGGCGATTTTGTGGTTCCGAAACATCGCTTCAGCGGATTTTATGAAACAGAGTTGAATACTATTTTACACGGGTTGGGTGCTAAGCATTTGATCTTTACGGGATGCACTACAAGCATCTGTGTGGAGTCCACCATTCGAGATGCGATGTCCCGCGACTATCACTGCGTGTTGTTGGAAGATTGCACAGCAGAACCGATTGGCCACGGCAATTCGCGCAGCAATCACGATGCGTCACTGCTCACAATAGAAGTGTTGTTCGGGTGGATTTCGGATTCGCAGAAATTTATTGAAGCAGTGACTTAAAGCTTAGGCTGCAAGCAAACCCTCAAACAATGGTCTGCAATCCATTTTACCATGAATCGGTTCGATCATGTTTTCGGGATGCGGCATCATGCCGATGACGTTTCCACTCGCCGATACGATTCCAGCGATATCATTGGTGGCACCGTTCGGGTTGGTGCCTTCAGCATAACGGAACACCACGCGGCCTTCACCTTCGAGGGCTTTGAGCGTTTCTGCATCGCAAAGGTAATTGCCTTCGCCATGGGCCACGGGGCAGGAGACGATTTGGCCTTTGGCCATTTTGTTAGTGAAGAAGGTTTGGTTGTTTTCGATCTTCAATTTCACTTCACGGCAGACGAATTTTAATGCTGCATTGCGGGCCAGAACGCCTGGCAGCAGACCAGCTTCCGTGATGATTTGGAAGCCATTGCACACACCAAGAACTTTGAGTCCTTTCATGGCCTTGGCGCGGATATCTTGCATAATGGGTGAACGCGCGGCGATGGCTCCACAGCGCAGATAATCACCATAGGAAAAGCCGCCGGGGACGACGACGAGATCAACATCCGGCAGGGTTGCCTCCGTGTGCCAAACGGAAATGGGCTTGTGGCCCGTGGTGGCTTCAAGCGCTAACATCATATCGCGTTCGCGGTTGATGCCTGGGAAGGTGATGACGGCAGATTTCATGCCAGTTCGATGTCGTAGTTTTCGATTACGGTGTTCGCAATCAGCTTTTCACACATTTGCTTGATGGCGGCTTCGGCCTTGGGTTTGTCAGTTTCTGCCACATCAATTTCAAAATACTTGCCTTGGCGCACGCCGTTGACGCCAGCGAAACCGAGTGAACCTAAGGCACCTTCAATGGCTTTGCCTTGCGGGTCCAATACGCCGTTTTTGAGGGTTACTTTGATTTTGGCTTTCATAACAATTTCCACATTTTAATTTTTCTGTCATCCCGACGAAAGTCGGGACCCAGAAATTCACGCTC
>JANPGD010000094.1:0-10750 GCA_031423845.1 Hyphomicrobiales bacterium
CAGATCAAATGTTGAAACGCATTGATCGCTATGCCGCCAAGCAAGGACTAACGCGTTCGGGATTTTTGGTGCAGGCGGCGAAGAAGGAAATGGAAATACAATCATAGTTGGGTTGCAGTGCCTGCCCTCACAAACCGCGTATAAAGCCAACCAATGCCAATCAAGCTGAGGCCAATACCCATAACGCTGGCAATCTGCCACAAACCTCCCAATTGCCAGAGGTCGTAGGCGAAGGTTTTTAGCAAGGCCAACACCATCACGGCGAGGCCGCCGTAGCGGATGGTTTGGCGGTTCCATTTTAAACCGGCAATGAACAGTGCCACGGCTGTCACTAACCAAGCAGCGGAGAGCGCATAGGATTCAGCATCACTGCTGAATTCAGGAATTAAGTAAGGGCCTTGGAACAGGCGTTTGGTTTCCAAGGTGACGAAGGTGACCACCAAAACCAGCGCCAGAACGCCGATGGCTCCGCGCCATTTTCCTAAGTTTAGACTTTCCATTTTGCGCGCCATTAATGCAAGCAGAACCACGGGGCCTAAATAGGCCAGCCACAATGTGTTAATGAATGCGCCACCTTCAATGCGGTCAGCCGTCAATAACGGGTTGAGGACGAACAAACTCAACCCCACAATGGCCGCACAACTGCCAGCCAACAAAATGCGAGAACCCCAGAGCGAGACGAACGAAGAATAAAGCTGCTGACGATACGCCAAGCCATAGGCCGCACCTAACCATGCCAAGATATGCGCGGACATTTCCAATAATGACATATGATCATTCACAATGCCGCCACCAATGAGCACGCGCAACTCCAGTGATACAAGTGAAATGACAAGTCCGAGGCTGAGGCCTTCCAAGGCCACGCTATAACGGCGATATTTATCATTGTTAAACTGGCGGCTGCTCCACCACAGCAGTGCCGCAGTGATGCCGTAGCCGTAAAGCGGCCAATGCGCGCCAAATGGCAAGTCGGTAGGTTCGTTCCAGAACTCCCGCGAGACGAAAAGCCGGATGGTGGCAAAGCTGCCGAGAACGCTGGCGATGGCTCCAATAAACCGCGTTGGGATGATGCGCGAAGTCCAAGCCACTGCTGCGGCCAAGGCGGCAATAGCGATGGTGTACCAAACGTTGTCCCACATGCGGTCGAGCGCAAAGAGTGCGAGCAGCGCCACGCCGATCATCAATATGCCTGCGGAAAATTCTTGTGCAGGTTCAGCAATGTTTTGGCGGCGTAGATAGGCAAGCGCAAACAATGCAGCAGCCAATATGACTGCGATGGTGGCCCAAGTGCCCTGCACCATCAAAAAATCAACCCGCGCCCAAGTGCCAAATAGAAACAGAAATGCCGAACCAGATGCTAAGATGGCCCAAGGCTGCGATACGGCTTTGCGCCAATATCCAAAGGCTCCTATTGCGCTGAATGCGGCGAGAGCTACAAACATCCAATTGCGATAAAGTGGTGGTGCGATGAGACCCGGTACGGTGGACCACAGACCGCTTTCGTCCATGGCCCAACTTTGCGTGGAGACCTCCTGCCAGCCAGTGAGCACAAAAAAACTGAGGGCCGCGGCGATGACCACCGCAAGGCTCCAGCCTTTTTTGAACCCACTGAATGTGGCGAGCAGAGCCATTCCGAGGGCGAAGATCACTAACGCTGTGAAGCTATGAGCCGCTTCAAATACTTGTGCTGCCAGAATGGCCGAAGCGGCACCCATGCCGCACACTGCAAGACGCAATGCGTGAGACATTTTTTTAGGGTCACTGAGATTACCACTTTCATCGCTAAGAATGTTTCTTCCTTCAACCATCAGTGTTGCGGCGGCACCCAAGGCCAGCGCAAAGATTCCGATGGGCACAATATCAGCCAACTCAAATGCGCCGCCATCGATCCATAGCAGCGACCAAACTAATGCTCCGATTATGGCGAGATAGCCCAACCACCACCAATTGCGCCCGCGCAAGGTGAAGAATGAGGCAGCTACAATGACAAATAAATAAGGATAGAAGGCCCAAGCATTCGGACTGTCTGAAGTGACCAACATGGGCGCAGCAAATGCGCCGATTAATCCCAATGCGGCAATCAATGGCCCCTGCAAACGCGAGAGTGCAAAGGCACCCATGGCCACCAAACCCAAGCCAATAAAGGCTAGCCCACCGGGAATAAGTTCATAAAGAGCATGGGCAGCATAGATGCTGCCAAAGGCCGTAACCAAGCCTGCTGCCGAAAGTGCAGCTGGCACATAATCAATAACATCAGCACTGCGTGAGCGCCGCACATATTCTCCAGCAGCCACTAAGACGGCGGCAAATACGAGGCCGAGCAATACGCGCAAGACAGGTGAAATTAAACCTTGGTCATGGGCATATTTGATCAGCAGCAAGCCACCCAAAGCCACAGCAGCACCGCCGATCCAAACAAACCAACGCGAGGCCAATGCTTGCTCAACATCACGTTTAGGTTTTTCTTGGAGAACGACAACAGGTTCTAAAACGGCTTGGACAGCAACAGTCGGTGGAGTTTCGATTTTCGCGACGACCGCCACGGGTTCCTCAATCGGCTTCACACCTGATGCCAGAGCATCACTCAATCGACCCACTTCCAATTTCAATTTGGCCAGCTTGCGGTCCAAATTGGAAATTTTGTTGAAGGCAACCAGAGCTAAAACAGCGACAATGACAATGAGCACTTCAATATCCATCCCCTGCGACTCCCAATCCGCGATTGACATTACAGGGCTTGCGCCCTTCTGTCGAACTTGGGAAAAGGCTCGGATGTTATTGCGATCAGAACTTCATGGCTTATTAAAAGCCGCTGCTCCGGTGCGTTGGGAAACCGCGTCCGGCCTCATAGATTTCCCACACGCTGTAGCGCGTATGGAGACTGAGGTGGCGGCGATTGCGGCTGGTTCTCCCGAACTGGTTTGGCTCGTCGAACACCCGCCAATCTATACAGCGGGCACCAGTTCCAAGCCCGCAGACTTGGTCGATGCCGCGCGCTTTCCAGTTTATGAAACCGGGCGCGGTGGGCAATACACCTATCATGGCCCCGGCCAACGGGTTGCCTATGTGATGCTGGATTTAAAACAGCGTGGCAGCGATGTGCGGGCCTTTGTGGCGGGGTTGGAAGATTGGATAATCGCTACACTTGCAGCGTTCAATATTGTCGGCGAACGCCGCGAAGACCGTGTTGGGGTTTGGGTTTGAGGTGAAGGTCGTGAGGATAAGATTGCGGCCTTGGGCATTCGGGTTCGCAGAGGCATCAGCTTTCACGGCATCAGCATTAATGTGGCCCCTGATCTTACACATTTCACAGGCATCGTGCCCTGCGGTGTGACCGAACATGGTGTGACAAGTTTTGCGGATTTAGGGCTGGCGACCACGATGGAGGATGTGGACATTGCCTTAAAGAAGGCATTTGAAAACATTTTCCAAAAATAAAAAACCCTCCCCGCTTTCAGCAGAGAGGGCTAACACTTTACGCAAACTTACTCAGTGGTTGTGGGTGGCGATTTGTGTTCGGCCATGAAGCGCTCAAAGGCTTCGAGGTCTTTGGCGCGGCGAAGTTTTGTTAAGAACTCGTCAAAAGCATGGCGCTCTTCATCGAGTTTGCGACGCTCGGCTTCAAGTTTTTCCATCGCGGCTTTGCGGTAATCATCAAAAGCGGCATTGCCGGTTTCGGAGCGAGGCTTCCAACTGCGGTTGAAATCGCCGAAGTTTGATTTAGCATTTTGCCAATGAGACCACGGAGCTTCCATATCTGCCGCACCTTTCCACAGTTCGCCTTTTTTCATTTTCACAAACAGGGCCAACAAGCCCAGTGGCCAGAAAATTACAAAACCACCAAGAACGGCGCCGACTTCATAAATCGACCATGGCTTCTTGTTCATGCGCGAGCCACAGCCTCGGCGAAAACGGTCGCCGGAAAAGTCGTCGTGGGTTGCACTTGCAGTATCAGTCATTTCATCAAACCTCCTAATTGGAACAAACCACAGGTGGTGATGCTGATTGCAGTTTCAAGTATTTTTAAGTGTAACTGAAAATGTTCTCTGCACTTGAGTAGCGTGCCACCAGCGCGCGATAGGTGCCGACGCAAACCAAACAATAAGTGTCACACCCCAAGCGAGATAGCTATCAATGGCATAGTGCCAAGCCAGATGAATCGAGCCTACATAAATTAGCGCTGCATGCGCAGCCAAGACGCGGCCCCAGAATTTGCTGATGTGATACCCAGCCAGCGCAAACAACAAGGCTGACCCATTGTGCAGCGATGGCATGGCCGAAACAACACTGCCTTCATATCCTGCGAGGTGACCTTGCCACAAAGTATCTTGTAAACTCACCGCCCAAACTGGAATGGTTTCGTTGACGTGCCTGAGATATTCCATCAATCCCGCATAAGGATCTGGCGAAAGGCCAAGCCTTGAATAATAGCACGGGCCAGCAGATGCAAAAACAACGGCCAATATATTTCCAGAGATAATCCAGATGCTCACATAGGTGAGGAAGAATCTGGTTCTGAGTTCACTGGATTGCGTGGCAAAGCCAAAGAAAATCAAAAGCACCATCATGGAGAAGAACCACGAGTTATAATTTAGGTTGATAAGAAACGTGATGGGCGCATAACCTAAAACGGGTTGCAGCCATTCCCATGGCTGTTTGCCAAAATGCAGCGCCTTGTCCCAATCGGCAAATGTTACATCCCATGTATCAGGCTGGAGTGTGAGGATGTTGCTTTGAACGTCGGAAAATATGAAAGCCATAACAGAGACGATGAACAAAGCCGGAAGGCCATGAGCCATGCGTGAGGGATTGGTAAAGAACTTTTTGTATTCCGCAATCATTCCCCGTGCGGGGCTTGCTGGCTTCACATAAACCGCCACATGATAAAATGTCATCAGCGAAAGGCCGAGCAGCAGCACCGGAATGAAGAAAAGAAATGCCAACGCAATGCCGGTGAGCAAATGTGGCGCACCCATTTCAGGGTGCAGCATGTGCATCACTTCATAAGCCATGCAATAAAATGCGATGGGTATGAGGAATATGGCATGGGCCGAAAGGCTTTGACGCAATAAAGGCAAAAAGCGACTGGTGGACGCTGAAACTGTGCCTATATTGGTGGTCATATTCAAAACTTCTCGGGTTGAACTAATGGCGTTTTAGGGCGCTGGGGTTTAAAATCCGTAAAAGATGCCCCTTCCCCGCTTCGGCCGCACAGGCTAAAAGCTGGACAAATTTGATTTAAGGACTTGAACTCATGCCCGTTTATAGATCTCGCACCACCACACATGGCCGCAACATGGCAGGCGCACGCGGCCTGTGGCGCGCCACGGGCATGAAGGATGGCGATTTCGGCAAACCAATTATCGCGGTAGTGAACAGCTTCACGCAGTTTGTGCCCGGCCATGTGCATTTGAAAGATTTGGGTCAATTGGTGGCCCGCGAGATTGAAGCAGCAGGCGGCGTGGCCAAGGAATTTAACACCATCGCTGTGGATGACGGCATTGCTATGGGCCATGACGGAATGTTGTATTCATTGCCCTCGCGTGAGATCATCGCGGACTCGGTTGAGTATATGGTGAACGCCCATTGCGCTGATGCCATGGTGTGCATTTCCAATTGTGATAAAATTACCCCGGGCATGTTGATGGCTTCGATGCGTCTTAACATTCCATCCGTGTTTGTTTCCGGTGGGCCGATGGAGGCTGGCAAATATTTGGCACCCTCGGGCAAGACCAAAGCCTTGGATTTGGTCGATGCCATGGTGGCGGCTGCTGATGATAAATACTCCGACGAAGAAGTTGAAGTGATTGAACGCAGCGCCTGCCCTACGTGCGGCTCATGCTCTGGCATGTTCACGGCGAACTCAATGAACTGCCTCACAGAAGCACTTGGTTTGTCACTGCCCGGTAACGGTTCAACATTGGCCACGCATTCGGATCGCAAACGATTGTTCCTCGAAGCGGGCCATCTGATCGTCGATATTGCCAAGCGCTATTATGAGCAGAATGACGAAAGCGTTTTGCCGCGCAATGTGGCTTCGTTCAAGGCTTTTGAAAATGCGATGACGCTTGATATCGCCATGGGTGGTTCAACTAATACGGTTCTTCATATTCTTGCTGCGGCCCATGAAGGCAACATTGATTTTACAATGGATGATATTGATCGCTTGTCGCGCCGCGTTCCTTGCGTGTGCAAAGTGGCTCCGGCTAAATCCGATGTTCACATGGAAGATGTGCACCGCGCCGGCGGCATTATGTCGATCCTTGGCGAATTGGAAAAAGCCGGGCTGATTCATGGTGAATTGCCAACTGTTCACGCGCCATCATTAAAGGCTGCGATTGATCATTGGGACGTAACGCGGACGAAATCGAAATCCGTACATGATTTCTTCCTCGCTGCTCCCGGTGGCGTTCCATCGCAAACTGCTTTCAGCCAATCGCGCCGTTGGGATGATTTAGATTTGGACCGCGAAAAAGGTGCCATCCGTTCCGTTGAACACGCCTTCTCGAAAGATGGTGGCTTGGCCGTGCTCAAAGGCAACATCGCTTTGGATGGTTGCATCGTTAAGACTGCTGGTGTTGATGAAAGCATTTTAAAATTCACCGGCCCTGCCGTGGTGTTTGAAAGCCAAGACACGGCGGTGGCTGGCATTCTCAATGGTGAGGTTAAAGCCGGCGATGTGGTGGTGATCCGCTATGAAGGCCCGCGCGGTGGCCCGGGGATGCAGGAAATGTTATACCCAACCAGCTACATCAAATCCAAGGGTCTCGGCAAGGCCTGTGCGCTGATCACGGATGGTCGTTTCTCTGGAGGCACATCGGGACTTTCGATTGGGCACGTTTCGCCGGAAGCCGAAGAAGGCGGCTTGATTGCTTTGGTGAATACTGGCGATACAATTGAAATCGACATTCCCAACCGCACCATCAATTTGGCTGTTGCCGAATCCGAAATTGAAAAGCGCCGTGCAGCTCAACTCGCACGCGGTAAAGATGCGTGGACGCCTGTGAAATCACGTCCGCGCAAAGTGACCACTGCGCTTCGTGCCTATGCGGCATTTGCAACATCTGCTGCTAAAGGTGCTGTGAGAAATGTGCCTTAAAACGCACTAGACAACTCTCGTGATCCTGCCTATACGCACCGAACTGGCCCAACTTCAATGTTGGGCCATCGTTCTGAAAGGAACGGGCGGTTAGCTCAGTTGGTAGAGCAGGTGACTCTTAATCACCGGGTCGCAGGTTCGAATCCTGCACCGCCCACCATTTCTCAAACAGCTATTTGCTTTGCGTATTTAACCGACGAAAGTTCAAACCTGGCATTTTCAAGGTTGAGGACAATCTGGCATCGAGAATTTTGGCCAAAGTGTTTTTAATGGCTGGTTCAATCATTTGGGCCACGGCATAACTGGCAACCAGCGTGATGAACAGGGATGCGGCCAGCGCGACCCAACGGTTGGCACCCAAAAGTCCAAACTCAAAGAGCACCGCGCAACCCACTGTCGTGTGCAACAAATAAAATGGGTATGTCATTTTTCCCATGCTGCGGACTGCCGCCACAGGAATGAATTGCGCCATCCAATCGCGCTTGGCCACACTCACCCATAGAAATACCATACTCGCAATCCAAATGAGCTGCGGCAATGCAATGATTGTGGAGATGCCCGTCCAAGATTGTTTAATCTCATTGGCGGATTGAATCTCTACAACTGCGCCAAGTGTGCAAAAGCCAATCGCAAGCCATAGCCAACGCGAGCGCCCATTGCACAAAACATTCCATGCCAAGCCGCCGATTGCAAAAAAGCAGCCATGAGGGATCAATGACAATTCCATGTAACGATTGGCACCGCCCTGCCTTAGGAATTCAGGAATAATGGAAATGCCCCACACCGATTGCGCCATGAACTGGCCGAGCCAGTATGTTGAACTCACAGTGCCCAGACAGACCAGCATGGGAATGATGCTGCGGCGTGGCGCAAATTTCAGCAAAAGATAAACCAAAAAATAAAAGGACATCTCAATCCCCAGCGTCCAATAAACGCCGTCCACCCAATTGCCCTTTGGCCACAGCAGCGAGCTGCGCACAATACGGGTTGGCGCTTCTGACAGGGGAAATGCATCAAGACAAAGCGATATAAAAAGTGCGATGGGCGCACAGAACCAAACAGCGGGATAAAGCCGCAAAATCCGGCTGCGCAAAAATTTCCACGCACTGCCATCGGCAGAAAACGTAATCACAAAGCCTGAGATCACGAAGAAGATTTCAACCCCGATCCACCCCACCGAGAGAACGCCGCTGAAATCATCAAACCTATAGAAATTTCCCGCGATGATAGCGGCCGAACTATCAGCCTTGGCCCAACTTAAAAAGGCGACGTGATAGAGGCACACGGTCATCGCAGCAAAAAACCGCAACAAGTCTAGTCCAGCAAAATTTTTGTCTTTCATTGCTCAGGTATCGCACAGGTGATTGCGCGGCAAACCAGTCAATCATGCCTAATTTAATAATCAAGAAGCGTAGGGTGTATGATCATTCGTATAGGGCATGGTCGTCTGCCGTCACCTGCCCTCCTGATAGATTTGCGGTGGCGGCTGCAGCACCAAACCGCGCGCTGAATATTTGCCATAAAGCTGATCAAACTCGCCCGCCTTCCAGCGCGCCGTCATAGCAGCCTGTGCGGCGCGGCGTTGTTCGATGCGGTCGATCATAGCTTCGCGGCGCAACTCTAAATTATCCCAATGGGTGTTTGGCGCTGACGGGTTTAAGCGCACATGTTCGGCGTGCGAAATATGCGTGCGCTGGCAATAAAGCCCTTCATGTGCTGCCACACACTCTTTCACACGCGCACAGCGGGCCGATGGACAACGCGCCAATGCGGTTCCTCGCTTATGCTCATGCGCAGTGTATCCGGCCCATGGAGCATGGGTCAGTTTGGGTGGCGGCGGAGATTTAATGCGCGTCATGGCGGGGTGCCAACACGCAAAAATGAGGGAGGGGAATGCCCGCCCATGGCTTCAAGCCTTGGAAAAATCGATTTTAAAAAAAATGGTTCGAAGCCACGATGCAAAAGCGCAGCGATTTTAAATTCGACGGTGATATTAAGGCGATTTTGGCCTTTCATTGGAAAGTCAAAACGCTTTAGCCATTGAAGGCGCTTGGGTCGTAATGCCCAAGGTCCACTGCCGAAGCTCTCGGAAACTGCACGCGCGTTAATTCGCACAGCCTGCAAGCGCTGCTGATGGAACCAGCAATTTCGAGACGCTGTCGACACTGTCCCCTCCTTTCCGGCTCCATTGAAGAGGAATATAATGCTAGGAAAGGAATTGTCAAGAGAGATAGGAATTTATTTTTATCTCCTTCGCCCGCACGGCGGGAGAAGGAAGGGGCCCAATTCGCGCAAAGCGCGGATTGGGAAGGATGAGGGCCTTACGCCAATAACTCCCTACTCCCAACACCGTAATTCCGGTGGAGGCAGAAAATAGGCTTGGACGGTTGGGTGAAGTAATTCACCGCAACCGCAAGCCTTTAAAGTATAAAGCAAGACTAATTAAGAACAGGCAAAGGATCCGGCGTGACAATAGCGGAAAGTCTTAAATAAAGAAGTTTAGCTTTTTCAAGCCTTCCATTTGCCGCTTTGTCCGGTTTTCTTCGCTCCGTTTCAGACCAAGCATCCGCACGCTTCTCTTCTTTAGCCAAAAAAAGAGCGGTCGCAGCAAGCTCTAACTCAACAGCATCAGCTGCTGTTGCGATTTGACACAGCTCTAAGCGCGCAGCTGAAACAGTATCAGGACGCTGAGCAACAGACGTATAAACTGAATAACTACCCCCCCAAGTCGTTAGCTCTTCTTTCTCTTTTATCATCCCAAGCAAATTAGCTTCCCGAGATGCAGATGCAACAGCCTCGCTATACGGCCCATAATGCTTATATAGAAATGGTAATTTTTCTTCCAAGCCCGAAGCAACAAGAACATAAGTAAGCTTCTGCAGCTTGGTGCGGCCAACAACTTGTCCACCAGCATCTCTAACAATGTCAGCCACAATATTTGTTAATTTTTTTGACATTCGGCAATTCCCTCCGTTATTGCTGAATTAACTTCAGACACAATTTCAGTGTTATCCTTTGAATAATAAACTCTAAGCAGTTTAAATTTCTGCAACGCACTCACAACACCCGAACGTTCTTTCAAATCAACAAAGTCTTTGCCTGAGCGAACCATAATCTGGTTGAGTGGACCCTTCGATCTATCAACGTCTTTGTATGGTGAACGCTCGTCCTCATCTATCAGGAGTTTCGGCAAAGACTGGTCTCCATTAACTGCAGAGTCAGTGGTTAATTTGGCTTTAACCAATGCGCAACACCTATCAATCGAGGATAAAATTTCCGGCGAATTCAAACACGTAGGATCAATCTTATTTGCAATAAAATCCCGCACATCAAAACATTTTAACAATCTGCGATCTCTGAGTCGTTGAGAGAATTCTGAAATGAGTGGATCAACTGCTTCAGACATTAACGACAGAGAACCAGTAACTACGGTGTCATCAAGAAGAAGTGCAATTTCTGCACTCTCTGGATTCTCAGCAAACCGAATTAACGGATGGCGGGCAGACAACCCAGTTTTGTCTGAATCGCCATTGCGCACATGCGTAACAATCCGCACAATCAATTCTTCGAATAGCTTTTCAGCGCCACGAGTTGTCTTATGAAAATAGACTGTCGGATAAAGCTGAAAAAGACCCAAAACAAAAGCTTCCG
>JANPGD010000095.1:0-45402 GCA_031423845.1 Hyphomicrobiales bacterium
TCTGGCTTCACTTTGAGAACTTCCTTAGCCATGATGCGGCCTACACCAACGTTGTCAAATGTGATGTAGAGAGCATTTGGATCTTCGAACTGTACGTCATAGGCAATTGCCTTGATGCCAGCATCATTGATCGCCTTGATGGATGGGAGGATGGCATCGCTATCGAAAGCAACAACCATGATCACATCTACTTTTTGTGAAATCAGGCCTTCAATGTCAGCAGCTTGCTTTTGGGCAGAACCCTGAGCATCTGTTGAAACATACTTGTTACCAGCTGCTTCTACAGCGGCTTTAATTGCAGCCTCGTCGGTCTTCCAACGCTCTTCTTGGAAAGTCTTCCAAGATACGGCGATGGTTTTTCCAGCGGCCATTGTTGTTGTAGATGCGGCGCCGAGCATCAAGCCAGCGGTCATCAAAGCCAAAATTGTCTTCTTCATTCCCATTCTCCCTTGTAACACCAAACACACCCTGCCAGACGTCAGCTGTCGATCGTGGATATTTTAGGTGTCGAAATAATTTAATTTGACGTCTAAAATAATGTTGCATCATGCCAGATGCTGAGTCAAGATTGAATTCGTAAATAATTGATTGTGCAATGCAATATCTATGTTGCATAAGCGAAAGAAAAAATGCGCGGCAAAGCAGATAGTGACTTGGTGAGGCGGCAAAATCGGCACATAGTGCTGGAAGCCTTGCGCTCGCACGGTCCCATGGCGCGCGTTGATTTGGGGCGACTCACAGGCCTCTCTCCTGCATCAATCACAACTATCGCCAATCAGCTCATAGGCGATAAGGCCATGTTGGAGCTGGATGAAACACCAGACCGTAGTGATCCAAGCCGCCGAGGACGACCAACAACGCGTGTTGATTTAAACCCCGATGCTGCCCACGTGATTGCCATGAAGATTTCCATTGGCGGGATTGAATTGGCATTGGTAGATTTCAGTGGCAAGATTATTGCCCGCAAAAAAACTGCGGTGGCCACTTATGAAATGGGTGCTGATGAGTTTGGCCATCAGACACAAACGATCATCCAAACTTTTTTGGATGAGAATAATTTAAAGCCCTGTGATGTGGTCCACATTGGTGTGGCAGCACAGGGTGTGACTGATTCTGTGCTTGGCACTGTGGCGTGGAGCCCTGCATTCAAGCAGCGCAACATTCCTGTTATTGAACCAATCGAAACTGAATTTGGAATAAAGTGCTCTATCGCCAATGATGCCAACATGATCGCCGAAGGTGTTATGGCAGGGGATCGATATAGTTACACTGGCACGGCCGCCGTAGTGTTCATGGGTTATGGTGTTGGTATGGGCTTGGTGATTGAAGGCAAAGTCTATCATGGCGCCACTGGGGCCGCCGCTGAATTTGGCCATATGAATCATATTCCCAATGGGGCCTTCTGTCGCTGTGGCAGATCGGGATGTCTTGAAGCCTACGCTTCTGACTATGGCATTTTGCGCAGTGCTGAAAACCGCTCTGATCAGTTGCCACCACCTTCTTCCGCCGTTGATCCCACCGTCATGTTAGCCCTAGAAAATGCGGCCCGGGGTGGAGATTTAAATGCCGCCGCTGCTTATGCAAAAGCGGGTAGCGCCATTGGCTTTGGCTTGGCCCGCATGATTGCGCTGCTCAACCCCGACCGCATTGTGTTGGCAGGTCCCGGCACGCGAGCGCTCGATTTAATCGAGCCTGCACTGCGGGCGGCCATTGAAGAAGGCGTGGTGGAAGCCTTGCGCACGCAAGTGAAAATCGAAACCGCACCCATTAACACCGATATGATCATCACCGGAACCATCGCCGCTACTCTACGCCATCTCGATTCTACAATATTTTCGAGTGGCCCAATGAAACTTCAAACAGAGAGTTTGACATGAGAATTTTTAAGAAACTGTTCGTCTTATTTCTAACGGTTGGGACATTTGCATCAGCTGCTGAAGCGAACACACCACCGCAAGAGGTGTTTCGCAATTGGTATAAGCTGGCGCTGGAATTGGTGCGGCACACCGCAACTTACACACCACCTGTGGCCAGCCGTTCATTTGCCTATATGAGCATTGCGGCTTTTGAGGCGACTGCCACTGGCCCCAGCACTTTGCAGTCATTAAGTGGTCAACTTCAATCCATGCCATCCGCACCTAAGCGTGAAGCCGGAAAAACTTATGATGAAGCTGTGATCATGCAAGCCACCATGCTAGCCATGGTTGAAAATCTGTTTTCAAACACCGGACCATCTGGCCATCATGCCATGGGTGCTTTTACCAAGAAAACTGAAACTGCTGTATCTCAAGATATTAAGAAAGATGTTGTGAAGCGCAGCGAGTTATTCGGTCGCCAAGTTGCAAACAATATTTTGAAATGGTCGATGGATGATGGCGGTGCAGTGATCCAGACGATGGGCTTTGACAGCAATTATCCGCTCATCAAAGGCCCCGCCCATTGGGTTCCCACCAACACGGTCAACCTGCAACAGAAGCCACTGCTGCCGAACTGGGGCAAGAACCGATCCTTCGCTATGCCAAATGGTGCCACTTGCAAATTGCCTGCTCCGCCAGAATATAGTGAAGATGTAAATTCTGAATTTTACAAGCAAGCTTTGGAAGTTGTGCAAGCTAAAAAAAATCTAACGCCTGAGCAAAAAGCCATTGCAAAATTCTGGTCGGATGATGCCATGTTGACCGTCACCCCTCCCGGCCATTGGATTTCCATAGCCTTCCAAATTCTTGAAAAAGAAAATGCCGATATGGATAAAACTGCCGATGTCTTGGCGCGCCTCAGTGTTGCCGAAGCTGACGCCTTTATCGGCTGCTGGAATGGTAAGTTCCAATATGACCTTCTGAGACCCATCACCTATATCCGCCGCACCATGGACCCAAAATGGGAACCGATGTTGAACACACCACCATTCCCTGAATATCCATCTGGCCACAGCACGCAATCTGCTGCTGCGGCTCTGGTACTCACGCAAATTTTTGGTGATAATTTTGCCTTCACAGATGCGACGGGAACAAAAGACGGATTGAAGCCGCGCAGTTTCAAGAGTTTCGCAGCTGCAGCTGAAGAGGCTGGTATCTCGCGCTTGTATGGTGGCATTCATTATCGCGCTGCAATCGAAGATGGCTTGGCCCAAGGCCGCTGCATTGGCGCCTTCGCTACAGCTCTAAAGACACGGAAATAATCATGTACAAAATAATCATTCGATCACTGCTATTGGCCTCAACAGCTAGTCCTGTTTTTGCAGGTGAAGTTCCTGTGTTTAAGGAAGAAACCAAAAGCGCTGGCATAGACAGCACCTATAAAGGCGAGTGGGAATATATGGTGGGCGGTGGTGTTGCCACGTTCGACTGCAACGGCGATGGTTTTGCTGATATGTTGCTTTCAGGCGGAACCAACAAAGCAAAGTTTTATCGCAACACCAGTAAACAAGGTGGCGCATTAAAATTCAAGTCAACTTCCAGCGGCCTTGAACTTGATAAGGTCACAGGCACTTATCCGCTCGATATTGATAGCGATGGCATAATGGACATTGTGCTTCTGCGCCAAGGCGAAAATATTGTGATGCGTGGGTTAGGCAATTGCAAATTCGAACGTGCAAATAAAACGTGGGGCTTTGATGGCGGCGATGCCTGGTCCACCGCTTTTGCGGCAACATGGGAGAAGGGGGCTACCTGGCCCACTCTAGCGATTGGCAATTACATCAATCGCACCGAAGAAATTTCCCCTTGGGGTTCCTGCACTGATAACTGGTTGCACCGCCCCGCCGACAAAAAATTCGCGGCCCCCGTGGCTTTGAAACCAAGCTTCTGTGCACTTTCAATGTTGTTCACCGATTGGAATAAATCTGGCACGCCATCTTTGCGCGTCTCGAATGATCGTGAATATTACGAAGGTGGCCAAGAACAACTTTGGCATATCGATGCCGGAAAGCCACCCGCACTTTACACTGAAGCCGAAGGTTGGAAGCCTCTAAAAATTTGGGGCATGGGCATTGCCAGCACAGATTTGGATGGCGATGGCTATCCTGAATACTTCCTCACCAGCATGGCCGATCACAAGCTGCAAACTTTAGCAGCAGCACCCGCCGCGACTTTTAAAGACGTGGCATTCGCCAAAGGCGTAACAGTCCACCGACCAACCACAGGAACAGATCTTAAGCCCAGCACCGGTTGGCACGCGCAGTTTGAAGACGTGAACAATGACGGATTAGAGGATTTGTTCGTAGCCAAAGGCAACGTTGATAAAATGCCAGACTTTGCCGCTAAGGACCCCAACAATCTTCTTCTGCAAGGTGCTGATGGTAAGTTTATAGACATCGCAGACAAAGCGGGTGTGGCATCAGTGGCCTCCTCCCGTGGTGCTGCTGTTGTTGATTTCAACAATGATGGTTTGCTTGATTTAGTTGTGGTCAACCGCAATGACAAAGCTCAACTGTGGCGCAACACCAGCACCAATCTGGGGCATTGGCTTGAGCTTAGACTGCAACAACCCACAACCAACCGTGATGCCATTGGAGCGTGGATTGAAGTAAAGCATGGCGACAAGATCATGCGCCGCGAAATCACCTCAGGTGGTGGCCATGCCAGTGGAGAAAATGGTTGGTGGCATTTTGGTTTGGGCGATGCCATGCAAACCCAAGCTCGCGTTATTTGGCCGGATGGCACTACTGACGATTGGCAGAATGTGAATGGTGACAAATTCTACATTCTGGAACGCGACAAGCCAGCCAAACTTTGGTCCCAAAAATAAAATCTAAAGCACGGGTCCGGTGGATCCGCGTACAATCAAATCCACGGCCCATAATTCGTGCGGCAGTTCGGAATCGGGGTCGGTGATAATCCCTAACAAGAGCTGCGCTACACGCTCTCCAGCGGCACGAATAGAAGAACTCGTTGTGGTCAATGATGGCACGAGGCTTTGCGCATTTAAAAATGGCAATCCATCATCATGGGCAATCAATGAAACATCGCGCCCGATCAACAGGTTCATTTCGTTGACTGCACGCATTGCGCCCGCCACCAACAACATGCTGCCTAAAATCAGGGCCGTTGGTCGATTGCCCAATTGCAAAATTCGCTTTGTTTGGCGATAACCATTTTCTTCGGTCATCAACCCGCTGGACGTCATCAATGGATCGGCTCTCAATCCACGGTCCTGCAACGCCACTTCATATCCACGCCTGCGATCATGGGCATAGTTGAAATCTTCCAAGCCATTAATCAAGCCGATGCGGCGATGCCCAAGATCGATAAGCAGTTTGGTGGCACGATAGAAGGCCCCGTAATTATCAATATCAAGCCAAGCAAAATCGCTTGCAGAACCACCCACGCGCCCATGAACAACATAAGGCATTTGTAATTTATTGAGGGCTTCAATACGGGGGTCATTGAGCCGTGGGCCCAACATCACTACACCATCCACAGAGCCGCCTTGTGAATAACGCTGATAGACTGAGATTTCATCCTCTTGCCCGCCAGCATGTAACATCACATCAAAACCGTGGGCGGCATAAACATCTGTTGCACCAGACACAAAATCTGAAAACAAAGGGTCGATCATCAAGCTCTTATCGGCAGGTAAAACATAGCCAATGGCATGGGCCCGACCTGTGGCCAGCCGACGCGCATGGGCATTGGGGCGATAACCAAAGCGCCGCGCCTCTTCATCCACACGTTTACGCGTGGACTCACCAACCTCTGGATAGCCGTTCAAAGCGCGGCTCACCGTTGTCGGTGAGAGGTTGAGATGTTTGGCCAATTCTTTGAGATTCATAGCTTATTTCACAGCCCAGATTATCCAAAGCGCTTAGAATTTTGTCAAACTCTAGCACACAAAACTGAGTTCGGTCCAAAATTATTTATAAGTTTGCACTGCAATATGTACATTTTTCTTGACGAAACACTTTGGCGTGATAGCTTCAGATCGTTCAAAGCGCTTTGGTAATAATAAAAACCGGAACCAAAGCAGACATTCAGTTTTGTAATAAATTTATTGGGAGGATTACACGTGAAGAAATTTATGTTCTTAGGCGCAGCTGTGGCTGCGATGTTGGTTGCATCACCTGCATTTGCCGAAATGAAGTATAAGCCAGGCGAAGATGCAAAGTTTACATGGGCCAATCTTGATGAACTGAAGAAGGTTGACCTTAAGGGTGAAACCCTCACAATTTTCGGACCATGGCGTGGTGATGATGAAGCCCACGTACAAGTGGTTCTCGAATATTTCCGTGAAGCTACTGGTGCCGATGTGAAATATTCGTCTTCTGAAAACTACGAACAACAGGTTGTAATCGACACTTCAGCAGGCAGCCCAGCTAACATTTCTGTGTTGCCACAGCCTGGCTTGATCGCTGATCTTGCAGCCAAAGGTTTGCTCAGTCCATTGACAGACGTTGATGCAAAATGGATGGCCGACAATTACGGCGCTGGCCAATCATGGGTTGATATCGGCAGTTCCAAAGATAAAGACGGCACCAAGAAGTTCTTTGGTTTCTCCTACAAGACCGACGTGAAGAGCCTCGTTTGGTATAGCCCAGAAAACTTCAAAGACGCTGGCTATAAAGTTCCGACAACTATGGAAGAAATGTTTGCCTTGTCTGACCAAATTGTCAAAGACGGTGGCAAGCCATGGTGCATCGGTCTGGGTTCAGGTGGTGCTACAGGTTGGCCTGCTACGGACTGGGTTGAAGACATCATGCTGCGCACCCAAACAGGTGACGTTTATGATGGTTGGGTGAAGAACACTGTTAAGTTCACCGATCCTGCAGTTATCAATGCATTGGATATCTTCGGCTCCTTCGCCAAGAACGATGCTTATGTTGATGGCGGCCACGCTGGTGTTGCTTCAATCGACTTCCGTGATAGCCCGAAGGGTCTCTTTTCCACGCCGCCAAAGTGCTACATGCACCATCAGGCGTCGTTCATTCCATCCTTCTTCCCAGAAGGCACAAAAGTTGGAACGGATGCAGACTTCTTCTACTTCCCAACCTACGCTGCAAAAGCTGATCTTGGTAAGCCTGTGTTGGGTGCTGGTACACTGTTCACCATCACTAAGGATTCAAAAGCTGCACGCGCCTTCATCGATTATTTGAAGTTGCCATTGGCTCACGAACTCTGGATGGCTGATGGTGGTTTCTTGACACCACTCAAATCAGCAAACCCAGCAGCCTATGCAAATGATGCCGCCCGCAAGCAGGGTGACATTATGGCAACTGCTTCCACCTTCCGTTTTGACGGCTCAGACTTGATGCCCGGCAAAATTGGTGCAGGCGCTTTCTGGACCGGCATGGTGGATTTTGTTGGTGGTAAATCATCAGCAGACACCGCTGCAGAAATCCAAAAAGCTTGGGATGCTCTCAATTAATTTAGGTTCCTCCTAAATCTACGACGACGAAGCTCCGGACCACTCCCGGTCCGGGGCTTTCTATTTTTTTTACAAAAAAACACCGGGAGCGGCTCACATGACAGCGCAAATTCTCTATGCCTTTTTCACCGTGATTCTTGGTGTGGGCGGATGTTTCGGTTACTTTTATGGATCGAATTGGCTACTGGATAGAACGTTTCCGGCCAATGCTAATAATGATGCCAGTGCCGTGCGCAACCTGCGCATTCAGGCCAATATCAGACCATGGCTGTTTCTTGGGCCTGCAATGTTGTTGCTCACGGTCTATTTAATTTTTCCAGTCATACAAACGATCTATTTGTCATTCCATGATCGTGCTGGCGACAAGTTTGTAGGCCTCGCTAATTATAAGTGGGCGTTTTTTGACGACCAATTCCGCCTATCAATTTTTAATAACATTCTCTGGCTTGCCGTTGTTCCTGCACTTTGCACCTTGATGGGTCTCATTATCGCGGTGCTCACGGATCGCTTGTGGTGGGGTAATTTGGCTAAGAGTCTGATTTTCATGCCACTGGCCATTTCGTTCGTGGGTGCCAGTGTGATCTGGAAATTCGTCTATGATTATCGTGGCGAAGGCCAACAGCAAATTGGCATCTTGAATGCCATCGTGACTTATTTCGGCGGTGATCCTCAAGTGTGGATTGCTTTGCCATTCTGGAATAACTTTTTCTTGATGGCTATTCTGGTTTGGATTCAAACCGGATTTGCGACTGTAATTCTTGCCGCAGCTTTGCGAGGCATTCCCGAGGATACTCTGGAAGCCGCAACAATTGACGGTGCTGGCCCATTCAAAATCTTCTTCCGCATTATGGTGCCGCAAATCTACAGCACCATCCTTGTGGTGTGGACGACGATCACTGTGCTCGTTCTTAAAATATTCGACATCGTTTTGACCATGACCAACAGTCAATGGGACACTTCAGTGCTCGCCAACTTGATGTTCGATTGGATGTTCCGTGGTGGCGGTGACTTTGGTCGCGGTGCTGCAATTGCAATTGTCATCATGGTGGCCGTGCTCCCGATTATGATCTGGAACATTCGCCAAGCCAATGCCGAACAGAAGGGACACTAGTATGTTTAAAAAATTCTCCCTCGAGCCTTCACGCATTGCGCTCAACTTGGCGGTGCTGCTGATCATCGCACTATGGACCTTCCCAACCGCTGGCCTGCTCATCAGTTCCCTGCGCGACAAGAACGATATTGCAGCTTCTGGCTGGTGGACTGCTTTAGCTAGTGCTGATGTGAATAAAAAAGGCCGCCTCAAAGGCATGGCCGATCAAATTGAAAAAGACGGCAAGTTCACCGTCTCCGGCAACTTGTTTGAAGGTGCTGATGCGGTGAGCGGCAAGGTTTCAGCATTTGGTACAAAGGTGCAAGCACCCGGTGCCAATGCTGCAGGCAGCACCGCCACTCTGGAAAATGGGCAAACATTGTTGGTAAACGCTGATGGCTCATATGTGCTGACATCACCCACGGCCCTCACCGAAGACAGTGGCGGGCGAGTGTTCTATATTTCATCTCAACCACCACGCTTTACGTTAGAAAATTATCAAACAGTATTGTTCTCAGAAGGCATTGGGCGCTCATTTATCAACTCGCTCACGGTGACAATTCCAGCAACTATCATTCCTATTTTGATCGCCGCCTTTGCAGCTTATGCCTTGGCGTGGATGAAGCTTCCGTTTCGAGGACTTATCATTGCCATCATCGTGGGTCTCTTGGTTGTGCCGCTACAAATGTCGCTCATTCCATTGTTGAAGCTATACAATGCAGCGGGCACATTTATGGGCGTTCCGTCCAAAACCTATCTTGGCGTTTGGCTGGCGCACACTGGCTTCGGGCTTCCCTTTGCCATTTATCTGCTGCGCAGCTACATAGCAGGCCTTCCGAAGGATTTAATTGAATCAGCGCAAATTGACGGCGCCAATGATTTCAAAATTTTCCGGCGCGTTGTGCTGCCTCTGTGCTTTCCAGCACTCGCGTCATTCGCCATTTTCCAATTTCTTTGGGTATGGAATGATTTGTTGGTGGCCATCGTATTCTTGGGCTCAGGACCAGATCAATTGGTGCTCACCGGCAAGCTCAATGCACTACTGGGTTCGCGCGGCGGCAACTGGGAAATTCTCACTGCCTCTGCGTTTGTCACCATCATCGTTCCGCTCACTGTGTTCTTCTCATTGCAACGTTACTTTGTGCGCGGCCTTCTTGCCGGCTCAGTTAAGGGAGGCTAATCTTGGCTAATATAAAACTTACCAACATCAATAAATCCTATGGCGCCCATCACATTATCAAGGATGTGAGCCTCGACATTAAGTCAGGCGAGTTCATTGTGTTTGTGGGGCCTTCAGGCTGCGGCAAATCCACATTGCTGCGCTCGATCTCTGGTCTTGATCAAGTGACGTCGGGCACGTTGGAAATTGATAATGCCGTGGTCAATGATGTGCCGCCATCCAAGCGCGGCATCGCCATGGTGTTCCAATCCTATGCGCTTTATCCGCATATGAGCGTGTTTGAAAACATTGGCTTTGCATTAGAAAACCAAGGCTTACCGCGTGCGGAAATTAAAAAGAAAGTGGAAGCTGTTGGCGAAATGCTGCAGCTCACATCCTATCTAGCACGCCTCCCAAAGGCTTTGTCAGGTGGTCAACGCCAGCGTGTCGCTATCGGTCGCGCCATTGTTCGCGGCGCGAAAGTGTTTTTGTTCGACGAACCGCTTTCTAACCTTGACGCAGCGCTTCGCGTGCAAATGCGCATGGAAATTGCCAAGCTGAAGCGCGATCTGCCTAACACCACCATGGTCTATGTAACGCATGACCAAGTGGAAGCCATGACCATGGCTGACCGTATTGTGATGTTGCAAGCCGGCCGCGTCATGCAAGTGGGCACACCAATGGAACTTTATGAAAATCCAAACAGTGTTTTCGTGGCAGGCTTTATCGGTTCACCAAAAATGAACTTCATCACAGGTGCGCCTGCTGAAAAATTGAAAGCCAAAACTATTGGTGTGCGCCCTGAACATTTTGAGTTTTCGAAAACCGCAACTGATATTTCAGGCACGCTCGATTATACCGAAGTGTTGGGCAGCGACAGCTTCCTCTATGTGTCTACACCAACAGGCATGTTGACGGTGCGTGAGCCCGGCCGCACGCAATATAAGACAGGCCAAAAACTAAACTTGAAACCCATCGCAGAACATGTACATCGCTTTGGACCAGACGATCTCCGTCTTAAATAAACAGTGAGTTCAATATGACTATTCGCACTTTGATTTGGCATGAACACCGCCACGAACAAACCAATAAACTGGTGGCCTCGCTCTATCCTGAGGGAATGCACGGCGCTTTGAAGAACGCCTATAAGGGTGACAAGGAATTTGTGGTTGGCCATGCGCTGTTGGACGATGACAAAGAGCACGGACTTTCACAAAAGCGCTTAGATGAAACTGACGTGTTGTTATGGTGGGGCCATGCCGCCCATGGTGACGTGAGCGATGTGATTGTTGAACGTGTTGCTAAGCGCGTGTGGGAAGGCATGGGCCTCATCGTTTTGCATTCCGGCCATTACTCCAAAATTTTCAAAAAACTCATGGGCACTCCATGTTCGCTCAAATGGCGTGAAGCGGGCGAAAAAGAACGCATTTGGATTATCAATCCCAATCACCCCATCGCCGCTGGCCTGCCAGAAATGATCGAGATTGAAAACGAAGAAATGTATGGCGAGCCTTTCTCAATTCCAGAACCATTGGAAACCGTGATGATCTCACATTTTGAAGGCGGCGAAGTGTTCCGTTCTGGCGTCACCTATCAACGCGGTGCCGGCAAAATTTTCTATTTCCGCCCCGGCCATGAAGCCTATACTGCCTATCATAATCCACAAGTTTTGCAGGTGATCAAGAACGCAACCAGATGGGCTTATAACCCGGCGAAAGCTTGGACCGGCATTCACGCTGCGCCAAACGTGCCAGCCGATAAAGCGCCAATTCCGCTTGAAATAAAGGGCCCACGCCTGCATGAGGATGGCGAAGAAGGGTTTAAATAATGAAAAAGATTCGTTTGTTAGTGTTGGGCACTGGCGGCATGGCTGCGGCCCACATCAAGCAATTCCAAGCTGACAGCCGCGTGGATGTGACAGGCTGCTCTGATATTGATTTGGCCCGCGCCAAGACATTTGCTGACGCGCACAATATACCAAACGCTTTCGGCAGCTTGGATGATGCGATTAAGTGGGGCGAGTTTGATGCCGCCACTAACGTAACGCCTGACTCCATTCATCACCCCACCACTATGAAATTACTCGCCGCCAAAAAACATGTGTTGTGCGAAAAACCCTTGGCTGAAAATTTCGAACTCGCAGATGAAATGGCCACCACTGCGGAGAAGGCAGGTGTGATCAATATGGTCAACCTCACCTATCGTGCGGTGGCCGGATTGCAAAAAGCCAAGCAGATTATTGCCTCAGGCGAAATTGGCGAAGTGCGCCATGTGGAGGCGAGCTATCGTCAAAGCTGGCTGGTGGGCAACCACTGGGGCGCCTGGGATAAGCTGCCAATGTGGCTGTGGCGCTTGTCTGAAAAGCATGGCTCTAAAGGCGTGCTCGGTGATGTGGGTATTCATATTCTGGATTTCACCACTTACGCCATCGGCATGATGCCAACCAGTTTGCAAGCGCGGCTCAAGACTTTCAACAAAGCCCCCGGCGATAAAATTGGCGAATACACTTTGGATGCCAATGATTCAGCATCCATGATCGTCGAATTTGAAAACGGTGCCCAAGGCGTCATCCACGCCAGCCGCTTTTTCACTGGCTATGGCAACACGTTGCGGCTGAATGTGTTCGGCACCAAAGGCGGCTTGGAAATTCAAAACGACCACGATCTCACAACGCTGCGTGTGTGCTCTGGCGAAGACGTCCACACCCAAGCTTGGCGCGACATCGTAAAAACTGAACCCGAGCCCATGAACTATAAAAAGTTCATTGAAGCGATTGTAGCCGGAAAGAATGGTGATCCATCATTCCGCCGCGCTGCCGATCTGCAGAAGATTTTAGATGCTTGTTATTCGAGCCAAGCATCGAATGCGGTGAAACTCTAACGCCCTTCTCCTTCTCCGCAGCGCGGGGAAGGTGGATCGCGCTCTTTCTTGCGTGAGACGGATGGGGGTCTCCGTCATCAAAATTTGAATCTCCCGCCACCCCATCCGTCACGCCCCAAGAGGCGCGCCACCTTCCCCACTCCGTGGAGAAAGAGAAGAACAATTCTCATTCATTAATAACTTGATCTCAGCGCCTGATTTTAATTCAGATCAATATTGTTTGCCGCTTCGAGCATTCGATTATCCAGAAATTCTTCAGATTGTCTACGCTGACCAGTTTCAATCTGCGTCGCAATGTCAATAACATCTTTCATCCACGGCCCAACTCTTAATGCCTGAACGTCACAGAATTCCCATTGGGAGTATTCATTAGAGATGTCCTCGGTGACGCCAAACTTTGCAACCATGATTTCGTCTAACCAAAGCTCAACATCCCCCAACCGTTCCAGCGCATCGGGCACATAAGACATTCCACGATCTCGCAGAACAACAATGTAACGATTTTCATTAAAAGAAAAATGAACGGTAACAATTTTGATATTCCGTGAACCGTCCTGTTCACTACTCAACTGAGCCCCAATATCGTGAGCATCAAAATGCACCCACTTTTTAAAATCGTCGCGTGTTATCCATGAAGGCCAATGCTCAACATGTTGTGGAATACACCGTCCAAGAGCATACCCCAAACGACCCTCAACAGCAATTTTTGTCGCCGCATCTACTTTTGCTCTAGCCTCAGTTAATCCCTCGTCGAGTTTTACTTGAGCAGATTTATAAGCTGCGTCGGAGTAATTACGAAGAGAAGTTGATAAATTATCCGATGCTTCATTGAGTTGATCTATTGCAGATTTTGCAGGGATTTCCACTTGTTTAACCTCAGGTCGAAGTGGGATTGACTGTGGCTTCTTTCTCCAAAACATTCAGATCTCCTCTCGTATAAATAGGTGGATATCAGAATCCTTGATGCCATATTTTGACTTGGGAGTGAACCCAAATCACGAATGAGCGAGCCTCTTCACCCGCAACCGATACGCATGCAATAGCGGCTCGGTATATCCATTCGGCTGCTCCACACCCTTAAACACCAAATCACACGCCGCCTGAAAGGCCAGTGACTTTTCGAAATCCGTACTCATCGCGCGGTACGAAGCATCCCCGGCATTCTGCCCATCCACCACAGCGGCCATGCGTTTCAGCGTTTCCAGAACTTGCTCACGCGAACACACGCCATGCTTCAACCAGTTGGCCATGTGCTGTGATGAAATGCGCAACGTGGCGCGGTCTTCCATCAAACCCACATTGTTAATATCAGGAACTTTGGAACAGCCCACACCGTGTTCCACCCAGCGCACCACATAGCCCAAAAGCCCTTGCGCGTTGTTATCTAGCTCGGCCTGAATATCCGCTACACTCCAATTGGGCCGCGTGACGACGGGCACCGAGAGAATATCATCAAGGCTGGCGTGGCTGCGCGATTTCAATTGCGCCTGCACCTCTGAAACATTCACGCGGTGATAATGCGTGGCATGGAGAACCGCCGCCGTGGGCGAGGGCACCCATGCGGTGTTGGCTCCGGCGCGTGGGTGCGCAATTTTTTGCACCAGCATATCGGCCATTTTATCAGGCATGGCCCACATGCCTTTGCCAATCTGGCCGTGGCCGGGCAGGCCCAGAGTTAAACCATTATCGACATTCCAATTCTCGTAAGCTTGAATCCACGTGGCTTGCTTCATGTCGCCTTTGCGCACCATGGGGCCAAGCTCCATTGAGGTGTGGATCTCATCGCCTGTGCGATCCAAGAACCCTGTGTTGATAAACACCACGCGCTCCTTCGCAGCGCGAATACATTCTTTAAGGTTCACCGTAGTGCGGCGTTCTTCATCCATAATGCCAATTTTTAGAGTATTAGCAGCCAAGCCCAGTGCAGTTTCAACACGCGCAAAAATCTCGACTGCAAAAGCCACTTCCTCTGGCCCATGCATTTTCGGCTTCACGATATAGACCGAACCAGCTCGAGAATTACCACGGCGCTGGAGATCATGCATCGCAATCAGCGATGTTATCATCGCATCCATAATGCCCTCGGGAACTTCATGGCCCTCAGCATCAATAATCGCAGGATTGGTCATCAAGTGTCCAACATTGCGGATCAACATCACAGAACGGCCATTCAGGCTGAACGGCTTGCCATTTCGATCCGTATACTGACGATCTGCATTCAGCTTGCGCGTGAAACTCTTGCCGCCCTTGGCAATGTCTTCGGCCAGATCACCCTTCATCAGGCCCAGCCAATTGCGATAAACCAGAACCTTGTCTTGTGCATCCACCGCAGCCACTGAGTCTTCACAGTCCATAATTGTGCTTAAAGCTGATTCAAGAACGACATCAATAATGCCCATGGCGTTCAATTTAACTTCAATGTGCAGGCCGTTATTGAACAGCAGATAGGACCCATCACCGCCGCCAATCCACTGTGCATCATTTGCGAATTTCAAATAGACTTTGTTGTTGACTGCGGACCACTTCATATTTTGCAGCGGCACAGCCTGATCCAAAAAAGCGGTAGCCCATGACGTGACCGCAGCACCGCGCACGGGATCATAGGCCCCTTTATTGCTACCCACAGAAATAGCATCGGTTCCATAGAGCGCATCGAACAACGAGCCCCAGCGTGCGTTTGCAGCATTCAACGCAAAGCGCGCATTGTTAACCGGCACCACCAATTGCGGGCCAGCCAATTTAGAAATCTCCGCATCCACATTGGAAGTGGTGATTGCAAAATCAGGACCTTCTTCGACCAGATAGCCGATGGACTTCAAAAATGATTTGTATTCACCTGAATCGAAATTCTGAACATGCGCGCGGTTCCAGGCATCTATTTGAATTTGAAGTTCATCTCGCTTTTTTAGCAGTACCCGATTTTTTGGAGCAAGATCATCGATGATGGCAGAAAAGCCAGACCAAAACTGATCTTCCGTAACTCCAGTTTCTGGCAAGGCCTCAGTTGCAATAAACGCAACCAGCGCTTCGTCAATTTTCAAACCATTCTTCTCAATCATCTTAAAATCCAATTTGCACTTTCATTGCTTTTGAGCGATCCGACGCCAGATCGAATGCTCGTTTGGCTTCAGCAAGCGGAACAACCTCGGTAAGCAAAGGTTTTAAATCCACACGGCGCTTGTTGATCATATCAACCGCCAATCCAAACTCTTCATTGAAGCGGAATGAGCCGCGAATTTCGATTTCCTTCGATACAATCAAATTTTGTGGCACCGAAATATTTCCACCCAGTCCCAATTGAACTAAGACTGAGCGTGGTCGCAAAACTTCAAGACCCATATGCAGTGCCGCTTCATTGCCGGAAGCTTCAATCATCACATCGAAAGTGCCTTTATTGGCTTTGAACTTATTCATGTCACTACCGTGGGTAGCCACATTCACAGTTGTGTCTACGCCCATTTTTCGAGCGAGGCCTAAAGTGAAATCTGAAACATCAGTGGCCACAATCTCCAGTGCGCCATGAGCTCGCGCCGCAACAATGGCCAGCGCCCCAATCGGACCGCAACCTGTGACGAGTACGCGCTTATTGGCGAGAGAACCTGCGCGCACAATGGCATGGAGGGTTACAGCGAACGGTTCGGCGAATGCGGCCTCTTCAATCGAAACACCTTCGGCCACTTTATGCGCTTGCGTGGCCAATGCCACGATGGATTGTTGGAACGCTCCCTGCACATGTGGAAAGCGCATGGCACTGCCATAAAACAACATGTTTAAACAATGCGCCTGCTGGCCGCGCAAACAATATTCGCAAGCATTGCAAGGCCGTGATGGATTGAGTGCCACCACATCGCCCACTTTCAGATTTGATACACCTGCGCCGATTTCCGTCACCTCACCAGCAACTTCGTGGCCCAACACCATGGGTTCTTTCAGACGAATAACGCCGAAGCCGCCGTGCTTATAATAATGCAAATCTGATCCGCAAATGCCGCCGCGCTTAATCGCCACCGCAATTTGTCCCGCCCCCACTTTTTCATCAGCGCGGTCTTCAATGCGCAAGTCCAGCGCTTTATGAATAACAACCGCCTTCATACGGGCACCGGAGTGAGCAGAGGCTTGCCCGCAAAATGCGCTTCTAAATTATCGCGCACCAATTTGCCCATGGCTTTACGTGTCTCAAATGTGCCGCTGCCCACATGCGGCAAGACGACAGCATTTTTCAACTTCAAAAAGCGTGGATCAATATTGGGTTCATTTAAATATACATCCAAGCCAGCCCCTTTGATCACACCCTTCTCAAGGGCATGGAGCAACGCAGCTTCGTCGACAACTGAACCGCGCGCCACATTAATGAAATAACCTTGAGGTCCCAAGGCGATGAGTGCGGCAGAACCGATCAAAGCTTTGGATGCTATACCCCCAGCAACAGCGGCAACCAAAAAATCAGACTGTGCAGCAAGCGCTTCCACCGTGTCGCAATAATGATACGGCACATCGTTACGCGCTTTGCGATTGTGATAGGAAATTTCCATATCAAATCCAGCGGCACGTTTGGCAATGGCCATGCCGATGCGGCCCAACCCCACAATGCCCATGCGCTTGCCGAAAAAACGTGTTGCTAGCGGCAAAGTACCTTGCGGCCATTTGTGGTTACGCACCAAAACATCACCAGCAGGAACATTGCGCGCCACGGCCAAGCAAAGGGCAATCGCAATATCAGCGACGTCTCCGGTCAAAACATCCGGCGTGAACGAGACCTTTATGTTGCGCGCTCGTGCTGCCTTCAAATCAATCGCGTCCGTGCCCACACCAAAGCAGGCAATCATTTCAAGGTGGGGCAGGGCCGCGATCAAATCAGACGAAGCCCCCAAATCACCGCGCGTCGCAATCGCGCGAATACCTTCAGCATGGCGATTGATGTAGGCATCCTTATCGACCACCTCCCACAATTTATGAACATCATAAGAAGCCTGTAAAATCGGCATTTCCCATTCTGGGTAGGGGCCAATCATCAACACACTTGGTTTTTTCATTTGCAACTTGTCTCAAAAAAATGTTTCACTCTCAAACATGACAATGAAACTTTTTAATCTTTCCGGCAAGCGTGCTTTGATCACGGGGTCTAGCCAAGGTATTGGCTTAGGCTTGGCCAAGGGTTTGGCAGAGGCGGGCGCTGAAATAATTTTAAACGGACGCGATGCAAATAAGCTTAGTGCGGCTGCCACAGAACTGCGGGCTCTGGGACACAAGATCAGTGAAGCACCCTTCGATGTGACGTCGGAAAATGAAGTTACTAAAGCTGTGGATAAAATCGAAGCCGACGGTCCGATAGATATTTTATTCAACAATGCCGGAATGCAGTTCCGCACCCCGTTAGAAGATTATCCACCTGAAAAATTCCGTGAACTTTTGCGCGTTAATGTGGAAAGTGTGTTCCTCGTTGGGCAAGCTGTCGCGCGGCATATGATCAAACGCAAGGCTGGAAAAATAATCAACATCTGCTCTGTGCAAAGCGAATTGGGCAGGCCTTCGATTGCTCCTTATACGGCAACCAAGGGTGCGGTAAAAATGCTCACTAAAGGCATGTGTGCGGATTGGGCCAAACACAACATTCAAATTAACGCCATCGGCCCTGGCTATTTCAAAACGCCGCTCAATCAGGCCTTGGTTGATAATCCCGAATTTTCAGGTTGGCTTGAAAAGCGCACCCCCGCTGGCCGCTGGGGCGATGTTGATGAGTTAATGGGTGCTGCTGTGTTCTTGGCAAGTGACGCGTCCTCTTTCATTAATGGGCATATTCTTTACGTCGATGGCGGAATTACCAGTGTCCTCTAAACGCTTTACGGGGGCCGCCGTGGTGATGGGTGTTGCCTCTTGCGGCAAAACCTCGGTTGGCGAATTGCTGGCCGAAAAACTAGGCGCTCATTTCATCGAAGGCGATAGATTACATCCAGCAACCAACGTAGCAAAAATGTCGGTGGGCAATCCGTTGACGGATGATGACCGCTGGCCTTGGCTCGCTGCGGTGGGACAATCCCTTGCGGGTCGTGAGGCCAGCGTTGCGTCTTGTTCGGCGTTAAAGCGTGTGTACCGCGAAGTAATAACCAAAGCTGCAAATCGCCCCGTTTATTTCATCTATCTCCATGGCAACCGTGAGCTGTTGGAGAATCGCATTGGGGCTCGCAAAGGCCACTTTATGCCTGCAACCTTGCTCAACAGTCAGTTGCAAACTTTACAAGAACCAGCCACCGATGAGCTGGCGCTGAGATTAGATATTTCATCGTCAGTGCAGGAATTGTCCGAGACAGCGAGAGACTGGTTGCTTCAACAGGGTTGAGCTTTTCTGTTCTTGACACAAATCGTTTTCAGTTGTCATCTACAATCAACAGCGCGGAGAAAAACTTCGCCATTTTTGGGAGTGGGCATTCTATGCTCATCGAGTTTCAGGGCGTAACTAAACGGTTCGGCGGCACCACGGCGTTGAATAATGTTTCGCTCGAACTTGCGGCAGGTGAAATTCTAGCATTGCTGGGTGAAAATGGTGCCGGCAAATCCACACTCATCAAATCGCTCGCTGGAATTCACAAACCCGATGAAGGCCGTATTTTATTTAATGGTGTGGATTATATTCACCGCCCCCCAAGGCCCAACGAAAAGCAGCGCGTGTCCTTCATCCATCAAGATTTAGGTCTCGTCGAATGGATGAGCGTGGGTGAGAATGTGGGCTTAGCACAAGGATTTTCGCGCAAGGGCCGCCTGATTGATTGGAAAGCCACCGAGGCCCGCGCCGCTGAATCATTGAAGTTGGTGGGATGTGATTTTGATCCTTCGCGTCGTGTTCAGGATTTAAGCCGTACTGAGAAGTCTCTGGTTGCTATTGCGCGGTCGCTTGCAGCCGATGCTGATGTTCTGGTTTTAGATGAACCCACTGCAAGCTTGCCAGCTGATGAAGTGGAGCGACTGTTCGTTGTGTTACGTTCACTCAAAGCCCGTGGCGTGGGCATGATTTATGTGTCGCATCGTTTGGATGAAATTTTTCGACTGGCAGACCGTGCCGCAGTTCTCCGCGATGGTCAATTGGTGGGCAACACTGACGTGAAATCCACCACGCCTGCCGCTCTGGTCAACATGATCGTGGGCCGCGAAGTGAAGGAGCTTTATCATCGCGGCGTAAAACGCGATGGCAATGAGACGTTGAAAGTTTCAAATCTAACCACCCACAATGCAGGCCCAGTTTCATTTAATGCTCGGGCTGGCGAAGTGTTGGGGCTTGTGGGGTTGCGCGGCGCGGGCCAGGAAGAAATTGGTCGTTGCCTGTTTGGTGCTATGGACCATGAAGGCACCGTTACGCTCGATGGCAACACTTTGAATCTGACTTCACCACAAGCTGCTTTGAATCAGGGCATTGGTTTAGTTGCGCGAGATCGAACTGAAGAAAGCGTGGCGCTTTCATTGTCGATCCGCGAAAACACCTTCCTCAATCCGTGGTCGATTGGCCGAACCCTCATGTCATTTATGACGCCATTCAACGAAGCCGAGGCCGCACGTGCGATTGGTGACACAGTGGGCCTTCGCCCCAATGATCCGCATTTGCCTGTTGAAGCTTTGTCCGGTGGTAACCAGCAGAAAGTTGTGGTGGGCCGCTGGCTGGCAACGGGTCGTCGCGTTTTGATTGCTGAGGATCCAACAGCCGGCGTGGACGTGGGTGCAAAGGCTGAAATTTACCGCCTCATTGCCAAGGCTTTGGAAAGTGGCCTCACAGTGATTGTCGTCTCCACTGATTTTGAAGAAGTCGCCAATATTTGTCATCGCGCTTTGGTTTTCTCTCGGGGTGTCATCACCGCTGAGATTGAAGGCAAGAATTTGAATACCGAATCTCTCATCCACGCCGCATCTGCATCCGAGGCCGCATAATGAATTCCATCCAATCGACAGCCTTAGAGCCGACACGCTACGAACTGCAGAAACTTACGACCGCGCAAAAGATCGGGCGTCTCATTCCTGTCTATGGCCTCGTGCTTCTCACAGTATTTTTGATTATTCTTTTTACGATTCTATTGCCAAAAACATTTCCAACACTGCTGAATTTGCGGTCTATCATTTTTGATAAATCGATCATCGCCATTTTGTCTCTAGCGGCGATGATTCCTATGGCTGCTGGCCGAATTGATTTAACCGTGGGATATGGCATCGTGCTTTGGCACATCTTGGCCCTCAGTCTGCAAACTATGTTCGGGGTGCCGTGGCCTATAGCAGTCCTTATCGTGCTGTGCCTTGGCGCAGGTATGGGTGTGCTGAACGGCTTGCTGGTTGAAGTTGCTAAAATTGATAGCTTCATCGCGACGCTCGGCACGGGTACAATTCTTTATGCCATTGCGCTCTGGCATTCCGGTGGCAGACAAATTGTGGGTGTGGTGGCCAATGGCTTTTATGCTCTAAATGCCACCTTCATATTTGGCCTGCCGATTGCTGGATTTTATGTTTTGGTACTGGCCTTAGTGATGTGGGTTATTTTCGAATACACCCCCATGGGTCGTTATCTCTATGCGATTGGCGCAAGCCCTAAAGCAGCAGCGCTGAATGGCATTCCAGTGCGCAAATTTGTGATGGGCTCATTCATTGCATCCGGCACCCTGACCGCCCTTGCTGGTGTTTTGCTGGCCTCCAAACTGCGCATTGGCCAAGCAAGCGTTGGTCTTGAATATCTGCTGCCCGCTCTCGTAGGGGCATTCTTAGGGTCCACCACCATAAAGCCAGGCCGCGTGAATGTCTGGGGTACGTTGATTGGGGTGGCAATTCTTGCTGTAGGCATTTCTGGCATCCAGCAATTCGGCGGTTCCTTCTGGGTGGAACCGTTGTTCAACGGCGCAACCTTGCTCATAGCCATTGGCATAGCGGGTTACGCCCAACGCAAACGTGGTGCCGCCCAGAAGGTATCGTCAAAATAATAATATGGGAGAATAAAATGGATCGTAGAGAGTTGTTAAAGCGCGGCATTGCACTGGGTTTCACAGTGCCAATGCTCACCGAAGTTGTGTTTGCTGACTCGATGTCTGATGCACAGGCCATCGTTGATAAATATGCCATGAAAGCCGATAAGTGGGATGGTCCAACAACGGGACCGAAAGCCCAAGAAGGCAAGACCATTGTTATCCTTGCTGGCGACATGAAAAACGGTGGCATCTTGGGTTCGTCCAAGGGTGCTGAAGAAGCCTGTGCTGCAATTGGTTGGACCGTAAAAACCATTGACGGAGCTGGCTCAGTGGACGGTCGCGCAGCTGCGTTTGGTCAAGCCATGGCGCTCAATCCTAACGGCATCATTGTCAGCGGATTTGATACGGCTGAACAAGCACAAGGCATGGCCGCCGCCAAGGCTGCTAACATTCCGGTGGTCACATGGCATTCATCGCCAACCACAGGCCCTTCACCAGAGCTTGGTATTTTTGCAAACGTAACGACTGATCCAATGCAGGTGTCCACAGCTGCTGCTATGTGGGCCTATATCGATGCCAAGGGCAAACCCGGCTGTATTTATTTCACTGACTCAACATACGCCATCGCCATTGCCAAAGCCAAGAAGATGCAGGAAGTCATTGAAAAACTGGGCGGCACAACTGTTGAATGGGTCGATACGCCGATTGCTGAAACATCGCAACGCATGCCACAGCTCACCACATCACTTTTGCAAAAGCATGGTGCGGCATGGACGCATTCGATGGCGATCAATGATCTCTACTTCGATTTCATGGGTCCATCCTTGCAGGCTGCTGGCATTGCTGGTTCCGGCCAAGCCCCAAGCAACGTATCTGCTGGCGATGGTTCTGAATCAGCCTACCAACGCATTCGCTCTGGTCAATACCAAGCAGCAACCGTGGCTGAGCCATTGAACTTGCAAGGCTGGCAATTGGTCGATGAGTTGAACCGCGCCATGGCTGGCGAAGCATGGTCGGGCTATGTCTCGCCACTACACGTGGTGACACAAGCCAACGTCGAATTTGATGGTGGCCCTAAGAATGGTTTTGATCCAGGCTTCGGCTATCAAAACGAATATAAGAAAATCTGGGGCAAGATGTAATCTGCCTTGATATAACAGGGTGCGGTGTGCAAGATCACTCCGCACTCTTTTTTTGGGAAAATGATAAATGTCGCAAGCGGAAATTGGATTGATTGGTTTAGGCGTAATGGGTTCTAACTTGGCTTTGAACATTGCCGAGAAGGGCTTCAAAATCGCCGTCTATAACCGCACCCGCGATGTAACGCACAAGTTTTTTAATAATGCTGGAAAGCTAGCTGAAAACATTATCCCTTGCGATAATCTCGATGAATTAGTTGCCGCCATTCGTCCCCCACGCCCTATTATTATTCTCATTAAAGCAGGTGATCCTGTTGATAATGAAATCCGCCTGTTGCGCGAAAAACTTTCGCAGCACGATATCATCATTGATTCAGGCAACGCCAATTTCCGCGATACCATGCGCCGCTTTAAAGAGCTGGAAGATTCCGGGCTCACCTATATTGGCATGGGCATTTCCGGTGGCGAGGAAGGTGCGCGTCATGGCCCCGCCATTATGGTGGGCGGCAAAGAAGAATCTTATAATCGCATTTCAAAAATCCTTGATGCCGTGGCCGCCAAACATAAAAAGGAACCATGCTCGGCATGGCTTGGTGAAAATGGCGCTGGTCATTTTGTAAAGACTATTCACAACGGCATTGAATATGCCGATATGCAAATGATCTCTGAAATCTATGGTCTCATGCGTGATGGCCTCGGCATGAAGGCCGCTGAAATTGCAGCCGTGTTTAAGAAATGGAACACAGGCCGCCTTAACTCTTATTTGATCGAAATCACTGCGGAAGTTTTGTCGGTGATCGATGCTAAAGCTAAGAAGCCAATCGTCGATATAATATTAGATCGTGCCGGTCAAAAAGGCACGGGTAAATGGGCGGTGATCGAATCGCAAACCATGGGCGTTTCCGCCTCTACAATCGAAGCCGCTGTTGATGCGAGAGTCTTGTCGTCGATGAAGGTTGACCGCATCGCCGCTGAGAAAGCTTACAAAATCACCCGCAAGAAAATTAAGCCAAAATCTCGTGCCGCATTTTTGAAACAGCTTGAAGCCGCCCTCTATGCCGGAAAAATCGCAGCCTATGCCCAAGGCTTTGCAGTGATGGAACAGGCTTCTACAGATTTCAAATGGAACTTGCCACTCGGCACCATCGCAAAAATCTGGCGTGAAGGCTGCATCATCCGCTCGCAATTCTTGGGCCTGATCACGCAAGCCTTCACGAAATCAAAAGGCAAAGGCAATTTGCTCATGGCGCCAGCCTTTATGAAAATGATGAAAGACAGCAATGGCTCCCTCCGCGCTGTCATCGCTCAAGCAGCGCTGGCAGGCGCGCCTGCGCCAGCACTTTCTAATGCGCTCAGCTATTTCGACACCTATCGTCAAGCACGGGGCACCGCCAACCTCATTCAGGCCCAACGCGATTTCTTCGGCGCACATGGATTTGAACGGATTGGTGAAGATGGTGCATTCCATGGCCCTTGGGCGGGAACTGACAATTAGCTATTCAAGAACCTGAATAAAGGTGGCCAGCGACATCCCAGGGCAGGAATGACGCTGGCCCAAGCCGTGTGATTCGGGGGGCTCCTCACTTGGCCTGTAAATTTTCAGTCCATAGATCCTGCATTTTCTTGTCGAAGGCCTCGTCCGTTGCAGGGTACGGCTGGGTACGTTTTAGAAATTCGGGAAATTCTTTCACACTAACTTTGACGGCATTGGCGACAGCAAAAGGCTTCAGCAAGTTAGAATCCAAGTGATCGCACCAAACCAAAGCTTTGAGATTGACGGCATGGGCATCAGATTGCCCCGCCATGCCTATAACGAGCAAAGGAAACACCAAGCGAATTGACAAAAATGGCTTTTATCACTTCTTACCCCCAAGAGAACTTTAGTTCTCCGTAGGAAATGTGAACCAATTCTAAATTTGAGTCAATTGTATTTCTGTGTAATAATAAAAAATGACCGGACTTCGTAATAGACAAAAAACTGAGAGAATCAGTCGTATATTAAAAACTGCCTCAGATCTTTTTAGAGCTCATGGCTATGAAGCCGTAAAAATGGAAGCTATTGCAGATGCAGCAGAGCTCTCAATTGGCACCATCTATAACTACTACCAAAACAAAGGTGATCTTCTCCTCGCCATTGTCGCGATGGAAGTGGACATGGTACTCAAGCAAGGCGCCGAATTGGTGGAAAGTCCGCCACTTCACGTTGGCGATGCGATTGATACTCTGAACGAGATCCATATTGACAACGCGCTCATTTTTTTAAACAAGGAAGTGTGGCGCTTGGCCTTGTCAATTTCTATCCAGCAGCCGCTGAGCCCGCTTGGTGTCACCTATGTCGATCTCGACAATGCGCTCATGGCGCAAATTTGTGCCCTCATTGCAAAACTTCAAAAACTGGGCCTAGTTCACGCTCATATTGATACGGTTGCTGTGGGCGAGCTTATTTTTAACAACGCCAATAATATGTTTATCAATTATGTGAAAATCGACACCATGAAGCTATTGGATTTGCGAAATATGATCCGTCGCCAGTCCAAGTTAATCATTGACGCGATAAGTGTGTAGAAATTGCAATAAGTAACTAATTAGTTCTTTTCTAGCATAAAATTTTTTGTTACGCTTATTGTTATGGCGTATGATTACATCATTGTTGGCGGCGGTTCGGCGGGATGTGTGCTGGCAGCACGGCTTTCTGAAAATCCTGAAATGAAAGTGCTGCTGCTGGAAGCAGGTGGTGGTGACCGGAATATCTTGTTCCATTGGCCAGCAGGTTTTGCCAAAATGACCAAAGGCATTGCCAGCTGGGGCTGGTCAACGACCCCACAAAAATACTTGCAAAATCGTGTGCTGCGCTTCACTCAAGCCCGTGTGATTGGTGGCGGTTCGTCGATTAATGCGCAACTTTACAATCGCGGAAATAAATTGGATTTTGATGAATGGCGACAGAAAGGTTGCGAAGGCTGGTCCTATGAGGACGTGTTACCCTATTTTAAAAAAACGGAAGATTTTGAACGCGGCGCAGATGATTTCCACGGAGCAGGTGGCCCTTTAGGAGTTTCTGATCCGCGTGGGTCGTTGCCCATTTGTGAAGCTTTTTTTGCAGCTGCAGGCGAGCTAGGAATTCCGCGCAACCTTGATATGAATGGCGCATCACAAGACGGCGTCGGATATTATCAACTCACCCAAAAAAATGTGCGTCGCTCTTCAACTGCAACGGCCTATTTGAAGCCTGCAATGAAGCGCAAGAATTTAGCAGTGCGCAAAAATATGCAGGTTGCAAATCTCTCTATTGAAAACAATCATGTGCGCGGCGTGAGGTTGATGAATGGCGAGGTAATCTACGCCGACCGCGAAATCATTTTAACATCTGGGGCGATTGGCTCACCAAAATTACTTCTGCAATCTGGCATTGGCCCGGCCGATCATCTGCGTAGCGTTGGCATCAATCCGTTGCATGATTTACTAGGGGTGGGTTCAAATTTGCAGGATCATCTCGATTTGTTTGTGATCAGCGAGTGCACCGGAGATCACACCTATGATAAATATGGCAGACCCCATTGGGCGGCTCTTGCGGGGTTGCAATATCTGCTCAATCGCTCGGGTCCGGTTTCATCGGCGCTCTTCAGTCAGGGTGGCTTTTGGTATGCTGATGAGAATGCAAGATCAGCCGATATTCAATTCCATTTCGGTCTTGGTTCAGGAATTGAATCAGGCGTGGCCCGCATGAAAAATTCAGGTGCCACTTTAAACTCGGCCTATATGCGTCCACGGTCGCGAGGCTCCGTACGCTTGGCATCGAGTGATCCCAATGCAGCCCCTTTGATTGATCCGAATTATTGGAGCGATCCCTATGATCGTGAAATGTCTTTGCGCGGGCTTCGCATGGCGCGCGACATAATGAACCAGCCCGCACTGAAGAAATTTATCCAATCTGAACATCTGCCTGGTGTCGATAAAACATCTGATCAGGAGCTAATCGACTACGCCTGCAACCATGCTAAAACCGATCATCATCCCGCTGGCACCTGCCGCATGGGCCATGATGATATGGCCGTCGTCACACCTGATTTAAAATTGCGTGGCCTTGAGGGATTGCGTGTATGTGATGCGTCCATCATGCCGAATGTCACCTCAGGAAACACCAACGCACCCACCATTATGATCGCAGAAAAAGCGGCTGATTTAATTTTACGAGGTTAAAATGAAAACACTCAACGGCATTCCTAAACTTGGTCTTGGCACATATCCATTGAAGGGCAATGATGCCTATTATGCTGTGCGCATGGCTATTGACCTGGGCTATCGCCACATCGACACGGCACAAATGTATGGCAACGAAATTGAAGTGGGCCGCGCGATTAAAGATTGTGGAGTAGCACGCGAAGAGTTTTTCATCGTCACCAAAGTTGATCCTCATAATGTAGGGCCTGATCATTTCTTGAGCAGCACTGAGAAATCAATTTTAAATTTAGGTGGTTCGGTCAACCTTTTACTCATCCATTGGCCACCTGCTGATAGCGATTTAAATAGTGTCGTGGACCGCTTGATGCTCGCCAAACAAACTGGTCTCACCAAAAATGTTGGTGTAAGCAATTTCACACCGCGCATGTTGCGGGATGTTCACGCCCGCACGAGCGGCGCTATCATCTGCAACCAAGTAGAGTTTCACCCTCTGCTCGATCAATCCAAATTATTAGAAACCGCTGGTGAACTGGGCGTGGTGTTGGAAGCCTTCAGCCCACTCGCGCGGGGTGCTGCATTGAAACCCGACATTATCCAGGCTGTCGCCGCGCGCCTGAACCGACCTCCATCCGAAATCGTTTTGCGCTGGACCATCCAACAAGGTGTGATCCCCATTCCGATGACCACGAAAATTGAAAATGCTAAATCGAATTTGAGTACATTGGATTTTGAATTGTCGGCTGAGGATATGAAAGCCATTTCATCGGTTGGAACCCGCGACGGCCGTATCGTTCATACACCGTGGATGAATGGACGTTGGGATAGTTGATTAAACCACAGTTCCTAACCGTTCCTTGATCACCTGCAAAGTCTCAGCCATGGGCCGCTTCCACCAATTTGCAGAGGAAAATATTTCAACTTCAATCAGGCCATCATAGCCTGCGGCCTCAACCATGGCCCGCAATGATTTGAGATCGATCACACCATCACCCATCATGCCGCGATCATTTAAAGTGTCAGTAATCGGCATCAACCAATCACTCACATGAAAACCAAAGATGCGCTTCTCTGTTCCTGCCCGTGCAATATCCTGCGCCACGTTGGGGTCCCACCACACATGATAGGCGTCAACGAATACGCCCACTTTTGTCGATCCAATAACATCACACATATCTAGTGCCTGCGAGACCAAATTAATGCAGCTGCGATCCCCAGCATAGACCGGGTGCAACGGTTCCAATGCCAACTTGACGTCCAAAGACTCCGCATGTTGTGATAGCAAACCGATTCCTTCCTGCACTTGGTTTCGTGCCAATTGAAGATCAGCTAAAGTGCCCACAACCATCACAAACGAGTCAGCTCCAAGCGCTGCTGCCTGATCAAGGGCAACAATGTTATCCGCAATGTTCGCGAGAAATTCTTGAGCGGTTGGGGCCGGAATATAAGTGCTGCGGCAATAGCCCGTCACTTTCAATCCCGCATCACGAATATGTTTCGCAACTGCTTTCACGTCTTGGCCTTCCACCTCGCGTCGCCAAGGTGCGATGCCGCCAAAGCCCGCCCTCGCAATGGCTTCAATCGTCTCAGCGAGTGGAGCTTGATGGCCAAATGTGGCGGTGTTGATTGCGCAAAGCTCGGGATGGTTTCTAAGGTCGCGCATCACACACCATAAATCGCCATTAATTGTTTCATGCGTTTGCTCGCAAGATCAGGTTTGTGCAATAGTCTCGCCTGATCCGCCAATTTAAAGATTTCCGCAAAGTGCAACAGCGAACGTGCCGACTGCGCGCCATTCACCATCACAAAATGATTTTGATAGCCATTCAACCAAGCCAGAAAAACGATCCCTGTTTTGTAAAATTGAGTGGGCGTTTTGAAAATCAAACGAGAGAGTGGAACTGTGGGCGTCAACACCTCGTGAAATTTTCTTAGCTTGCCATCAGCTAAGGCTGTTAGCGCAATTGAAGCAGCGGGTGCAATCGCATCAAAAATTCCCAGCAGAGCATGTGAATGGCCATGCTCATCCCCCGCGATGAGTTCTGCATAATTGAAATCATCGCCAGTATACATTTTTACAGATGGCAGCAAACGCCGCCGCATGAGAATTTCTTTATCAGCATCCAACAATGAAATTTTAATGCCGTCTACTTTGCTTGCATTTGTATTAATTACCTCAAGACAGGTTTCCATTGCAGGCGCAAATTCTTCTGTGCCCCAATAGCCCCGCAATGCTGGATCAAACATCGGTCCCAACCAATGCAAGACCACAGGGTGGTCTGCTTCCTGCAGCACCCGAGAATAGACTTTCACATAATCCGCCGGTGCTTTGGCAACGCGCACCAAAGCGCGGCTAGCCATGACAATAATGCGCCCGCCCAATTTTTGAATGGCATGAAGCTGCGTGAGATAAGCCTCAATCACGTCGTCAAGTGATTGAGCTTCTGTAATATGATCAGTGCCGCAACCAGAATAAATACGCTTGGCATTTTCAACCCCGGCATCATCGAGCGAGCGCCGCACCAATTCTAAAGCGCTGGGCCAATCCAGCCCCATGCCACGCTGTGATGTGTCCATCGCTTCTGCAATGCCAAATCCCAAGTTTAACAGATGGCGGCGATAAGCAATCGTACCTTTCCAATCAATGGCATTTTCACCCAAAGGATCAGCCGCCACATGCGCCGCCGCAAAGGCAATGCGGTTGAACGGGCGCTTCGGTCTGCGCACTGCGAGGGGCTCACCAATTAGTTTGTAGGTTTCAATTTTACCCTTAGCATTCGGAAGTAAAATTTTCATTTTAATATCTCACACTCAACAGGCCGCCATCCACCGCAATGGCCTGGCCCACTGTGTAGGGCAACAAGCCTTGCGCCATTGTGGAGGCCACGCGCGCCACCTCATCGGGTTGCCCAAAGCGTTTAACAACAGTGAGACCGCCGTCAATCAGAGCATCATATTTTGCTTTGGAAGGGGCGGTCATATCGGTTTCAATAAAGCCAGGCTGAATTTCATAAACCCCAATGCCCTCGTTTGAAAGGCGAGAGGCAAAAAGTTTTGACACCATGGAAACCGCAGCTTTTGAAACGCAATATTCGCCACGCGCAATTGACACAGCAACCGCATTGGCGGATGAGATTGTGATGATGCTGTGATGAACATCGGCGCGTTTGCGTTTCAAAATACGGCGCGCAAAAGCTTGACACAAAAAGAATGTGCCGCGCGCGTTCACATCATTGCACAGGTCGTAACTATCAACTGTCACATCCAACAAATCGCCACGATTGAGCACGGAAACACCCGCATTATTCACCAGTGTGGTGAGCGGGCCAATTTTTTCTGCCGCTTCTAGCATGGCGTCATGTGTTTCTATTTTTGAAATATCACCCAACACCGAAATTGAGCGGCGATTGAGTGCGCGCACCTCAGCAACGGCAGCATCAAGCTCTGCCGATGGTGACATATCGTTGATCACCACATCAAATCCATCATGCGCCAGCGTGAGCGCAATGGCTTTGCCAATGCCGCGCCGGCCACCAGTTACCAAGGCAATGCCTCTCATCATCAATGTTCCATTTTTCGAAGGGTTTCGGGGGTGCACACAATGCGCAAAATGCTTTGAATGTTAAAATCCAAGCGTTCTTTAAGCGCAGATTCAGACATAAGATCACGCTCAAACACGATAGTGCCAGTGAAGCGGTTGGTGAGATAATAATAGCCGATGGAGGCCAACGTAATGTTCATCTGCACGGCATCCAAATCTTTGCGAAACAGGCCCGCATCAGCACCGCGTTGCAAAAGTTGTTCCATGCGACCCACAAAAGGGCGGCTCATTTCTTGCATGCGCTTTGAATTTTTAATGTGCCGCGCTTTGTGCAAATTTTCGGAATTCACAAGTGTGATGAATTCAGGGTTCGCCAAAAAATAATCCCATGTGAAAGCCACCCATTTGCGAAGCGCAGTCACAGGTTCTTCCTTATCGAGAGCCAGTGCCGCTTCGGCCTCACGAAAATCACTATAGGCATTTTCCAAAACCAGCTTGAAAAGCGCCTCTTTGTTCCCAAAATAGTGATACATCATGCGTTTATTGGCTTTGGCGCGTGCTGCAATCACATCAACTCGCGCACCTCCCAATCCATTTTTGGCAAATTCCACCTTTGCAGCGGCCACAATGCGGCGCTGCGTGTCATCAGGATCGCGAAATTTTTTTATTGCCAATGCCACAAAACAGCCCTTGAAATAACTAGATAGTTATTTATGCTTAGGACATAATCATTTTTAAGGCAAGACCATGTTTGATTACATTATCATTGGCGGTGGTTCGGCGGGTTGCGTGATGGCGGCAAGATTATCTGAAATGTCGGACGCTAAAGTCCTGTTACTGGAAGCGGGCCCGCGCGACACGGATCCATACATTCATATGCCCGTTGGCTTTTTCAAGATGACCGATGGGCCGTTGACATGGGGTTATAAGACCGCGCCACTCAGACATGCTAACAACCGCGAAACAGTTTATCCACAAGCCCGCGTATTGGGCGGGGGCAGCTCTATCAATGCTGAGATTTTTACGCGTGGCTGCGCTGAAGACTATGACGGCTGGGCCGATGAGCTGAGCTGCAAAGGCTGGAGCGCCAAAGACTTGCAGCCTTATTTTGTAAAGTCTGAGGGCAACACAAGACTGGGTGGCCCCAACCATGGCATTGATGGACCGTTAGGTGTTTCAGACAACGGAGCGCCAAACAGAGTCTCGCTCGCCTATGTGCAAGGCTGTATGGAAATTGGCATGCCATTCAACCCCGATTTCAATTCAGGAAAACAAGAAGGCACGGGCCTTTATCAAACCACCACGAAAAATGGCCGTCGGTGCAGCGCTGCGGTGGGATATCTTAAGCCTGCCTTGAAACGAAAAAACTTGGAGCTTCGTACTGGCATCACTGTGCTGCGCATCGTTATTGAAAATGGCAAAGCCACAGGCGTTGAAATTATTGAGAACGGCGAGCATAAAGTTCTCACAGCGTCCAGCGAGGTGATCCTCACGGCGGGTGCTATTGGCTCACCAAAATTGATGATGCTTTCCGGCATTGGCCCTGCTGCACATTTACGCGAGCGCGATGTGAAAGTGGTGCATGATTTGCCGGGAGTAGGTCAAAATTTTCATGACCATTTTTCAACCGATGTAGCTTGGGTTTTAAACGGAGCTCACTCCTACGATAAATATAAAAAGCCCCATTGGATGCTGTGGGCAGGCTTACAATATGCGATGTTTAAAAGTGGTCCGGTGGCCACCAACATTGTTGAAGCGGGTGCTTTTTGGTGGGGCAATAGAAATGAAAAAACTCCCGATTTACAATTCCATTTTGTAGCAGGCGCTGGTGTGGAAAAAGCGGGGGACACTTTGCCGGGTGGCAATGGTGCTTCATGCAATTCATATTTCACGCGTCCGCGTTCGCGAGGTTCTGTGACATTGCAGTCGAACAATCCTGCCGATGCGCCGATTGTTGATCCCAATTCTTTTGCTGAGCCTTATGATTTGGAACGCCACATCGAGGCAATAAAAATCAGTCAGGAAGTGGGCCGCACCAAATCGATGCAGCGTTATGTGTCAGGCGAACATGCGCCCGGTCCTAAGTGCAAAACCAAACAGGACTACATCGAAATATCGCGGGCCACAGCGCGCTCATCCTATCACCCTGTCGGCACCTGCAAAATGGGCATTGATGACATGGCCGTGGTGGACCCGAACATGCGGGTGCATGGTATTGAACGTTTGCGCATATGTGACAGTTCCACCATGCCGCGTGTGGTTTCGTCGAACACCAACGCCCCCACCATCGCGATGGCCGAAAAAGCGGCTGATCTTATAAGAGGCAATCGCTAATGCCAAAAATTGTCTCTGCTTCTGAAGCTGTAAAACACATCACTGATCACGCCACTGTCGCCGTTAACTCCTCATCAGGATTGGGTTGTCCCGATGCCGTGTTGAAAGCGCTTGGCGAACGTTTTGCCCATGAACAACACCCGCGCGGGCTCACTATGATTCATCCGATAGCAGCGGGTGATTTTTATGGTGTGAAGGGCATTGAACATCTTTCTGTGAACAGAAGCCAAATCGCCCGCATCATCGCCGGTTCTTATCCCTCCGGCCCATCGTCAGCCGAGCCACCACACATCTGGCAGATGATTATTGCTAACGAAATTCCAGCTTACAATGTTCCCTCTGGCATCGTGTTTGATATGCTTCGTGAAGCCGCGGCCAAGCGCCCCGGAGTCCTCACCAAAGTGGGGTTGGATACATTTGTCGATCCTGACCAACAGGGTTGCGCCATGAACGCATTGGCAGCAGCAGCTCCAATCGTGAAGAAGATAATTTTTGAACGTGAGGAGGTTTTATATTTCCCCACGATAACACCAACTGTCGGCATCATCCGCGCCACATCATCGGACCGACGGGGCAATTTAAGTTTTGAACAAGAAGGCGCTTATTTAGGTGCTATGGATGTGGCGCTGGCCGCCCATAACAATGGTGGCATCGTCATCGCGCAGGTAAAGCGTATTGTTGAAAATGATTCAATCACCACCCATGCGGTGCGTGTTCCCGGAATTTTAATTGACTATATTGTTGAAGCGCCTGACCAGTGGCAGACCACACAGACGCCCTATGACCCCGCCATCAGTGGTGAAGAATTAAAATCCCTGAGTAGCTTTTCACTAATGGAATTTGGCACGGGCAAAGTGATTGCCCGCCGTGTTGCGCAAGAATTGAAAAGAGATTGGGCAGTTAATTTAGGTTTCGGCGTCTCCGCAAATGTGCCGCGCATTTTACTGGAAGAAGGCCAGCATGGCGCTGTGACATGGATGATCGAGCAAGGTGCCGTGGGTGGCATTCCCTTGTTGGAATTTCAATTCGGCTGCTCGTCCAATGCTGAAGCGATTGTCCCCTCTCCTCATCAATTCACCTATTTTCAGGCGGGCGGATTTGATTGCTCGTTGCTGTCATTTTTACAAATTGATGCGCAAGGTTCGGTCAATGTTCATAAACTCGGTGCTCGCCCACATGTAACAGCAGGGGCAGGTGGCTTTGTTGATATAACCGCCCGCGCAAAGAAAATTGTCTTCTCGGGCTTTTATAATGCGGGCGCAAAAATGGACGTAGTGGATGGCAAGCTGCGCATCGAAAAAGAAGGCAAGATCAAAAAACTAGTGAAATCAGTGGAACAAATCACCTTCTCTGGCCGTCGTGGCGTTTTGCAAAATCAGGATGTGACGTACATCACCGAGCGTGCCGTTTTAAAGCTCACGCCTCAAGGCATAGTGCTCACCGAGATTGCACCGGGTGTGGATTTACAGGCGAATATTATCGATCAATCAGAAATTCCGTTGATTATTTCACCGCAGCTGAAAACGATGGATGCAAATTTGTTCAGCGTCGCAAAGATAGGATTGAAACTCCATGATTGACACTGGCGACACGCGCATACGGTTCGACGTGAAAGATGAAGTAGCCACCATCACACTAGCGCGGCCGGAGAAACTCAATGCGCTTGATTTTGAAATGATCCTAGCGTTGGAACGTGCGGCTCATATGATTGATGCCAACAGGGACGTGCGCGTAGCGATCATCACTGGCGAGGGCGAACGTTCCTTTTGTGCCGGGGGAGATATTGCCGCGTGGTCTGCTCAGAAACCCGAGGATTTCGGCTTGCAATGGGTGCGCGTGGGGCACCGCGCTTTTGATGCGCTCACTCGCTTACGTCAACCACTCATTGCGGCGCTGAATGGTCACACGTTGGGTGGTGGATTTGAACTTGCGGCCTGTGCAGATTTTCGTGTGGGTGAAGATCATATCAAATTGGGCCTACCGGAGACGGGTATTGGCATTATCCCTGGCTGGTCAGGCACGCAGCGCGCTGTCAAACGGTTTGGCTCACAAATCATCCGCCGCATGTCATTGCTGGGCGAAGTACTCACAGCAGAGCAGGGCCTGCATGAGGGCTTGATTGATCGCGTTTGTTCCAAAGGTCAATCAGTACAAACAGCCCAGAATCTCGCGAAAATGATCTGGGAACGGAGTAATTTTGCAACATCGTCTGCCAAGATGATGATTAATGCGGCTGATGGTGAGGATGCTGAGAGAGCACTGGAGGCCCTCGCGGGTACAGCAGCAGCACATAGCGCCGAATTACAAAATGGGTTGGCGGCTTTTAGGGCGAAGAAGAGGTAGTTATCCCTCCTCGCAGCGCGGGGAGGGTGGATCGCGAAGCGAGACGGGTGGGGAGCTCCGGCTCAATTTTTTGATACCGAGCGACCCCATCCGCCCCAAGAGGGGCACCTTCCCCACTTCGCGGAGAAGGAGAAGGTCAATAAGTCTTCACCCCATTGATTGCCAAATAAACCGAATACAAAGACGTCGTTCCGCAGATAAACAAGCGATTCAACTTTGCGCCACCGAAACAGATATTGGAGACAATTTCAGGAATTTTGACTTTGCCGATTAATGTCCCGTCTGGGTCGTAACAATGCACGCCGTCGGCGGCGCTGGTCCAAAGACGACCATCGGAATCAAAGCGAAAACCATCGAAGAGCCCTGCGGTACACTCTGCAAATATCGAATTCTTGCCCAAGGTTTTGCCGTCAGATGAAACTGCAAACTTGCGAATGTGCTTCGGGCCATTCACAGTGTGAGAAATTCCCGTATCGGCAATGTAGAGAAACTTTTCATCAGGCGAAAACGCAATACCGTTTGGTTTATCAAAATCTGTGGCAACCCGCGTCAGGTCACCAGATGCGCCGTCGATGCGGTAAACATGACAGCCATCTTGCTCCATCTCGGCTTTCTCACCTTCATAGTCGATGACTAGGCCGTAAAACGGGTCAGTGAACCAGATCGATCCATCGGATTTAACGCAGAGGTCATTGGGGGAGTTGAGTCGCTTGCCATTGAAGTGTGACGCCAAGTTCGTCACAGTGCCATCATGCTCCGTGCGCGAAACGCGGCGACCGTGATGTTCGCAAGTCACCAAACGGCCCTGGCGATCAACTGAATTGCCATTCGAATAATTCGATCCTGAACGGAAAACAGAAACACTAGCATCAGTTTCATCAAAGCGCATCATGCGGTTGTTGGGAATATCTGACCACACAAGATAGCGACCACCGGAAAACCAAGCAGGCCCTTCGCTCCAGCGTGATCCTGTCCATAAGCGTTCGACGCGCGCATGACCAACAATGCAGGCATTGAAACGCGGGTCCAAAAATTCAAATCCGGTCCCTTCTGGTTGGCCATAAAACATCACTTCTCTCTCCCATAGTTAAAGGCAATTCTGATTCAAAATTGCTGGCTAGTATTCTTATAACCAGTGTTATAGCGTTCCCGAAAGAATTTAATACGGGATTTCAATTGCATAAAATATCTTTAGTTATTTTTGATTGCGATGGGGTGCTGGTGGATAGTGAATATCTCAGCGCCACCATCTTGATTGACGTGTTCTCAGCCATTGGGATCTCAATTGATTTGCCGTTTGTCTATGAGAATTTTGTCGGCCACAGTTTTTCTGCCGTTGCTGCAAAACATGCGCGGATGTATGGCTCCAATGTGCCTGAAGACTTCGAACAACATTATCGGAATCAACTTCTAGCGAGCTTCACGGGCAATCTCCGGGCGATGCCCAACATTACGCAAGTGCTCGATAGTTTGAATGTTCCATACTGTCTTGCCTCCGGCAGCAGCCCCACGCGCGTGAACAAGTCGTTGGAAGTTGCGGGTCTTAAAGATCGGTTCCATGACCGCATCTTCACGACATCGATGGTTAAAAACGGAAAGCCAGCACCGGATATATTTTTATATGCAGCAAAGACTATGGATGTGTCTCCGGCAGAGTGTCTGGTTATTGAAGACAGCACCACAGGAATAGCCGCAGCAATTGCTGCTGGAATGAGAACCTGGCAATTCAGGGGTGGTATCCACTTTAAGCATGGTTATCAAAACGTTGAACAACCCCATTTGGTAGATCGGCAATTTGATCGTATGGATAGTTTTTTTGACACAGCCCCGCAGTTGCGGCGCGAACAAGAGGCTTAAGCCAACGATGGTGCGCAACATTGAACAAGAGAACTCGCGCTTAGATGAAGCCGCAAGAGCGGGTTGGCTTTATTACATTGCTGGCAATACCCAAGATGAAATCGCCCGCAAACTCGGTGTGTCGCGCCAGACTGCACAAAGGTTGGTGTCGCTTTCTATCTCCGAAAAGCTGATCAAAGTGAGACAGGATCATCCCAATGCAAATTGTTTGCAGCTTTCAGAGCGCGTGAAAGAAAAATATCAAATAGATTTTTGCGAAGTTGTGCCCAGCGATCCTGAATCAGATTCTATTTCTTTAGGTGTTGCTCAGGCCGGTGCTGCCGAGCTTGAAAAATATATTGTCTCACAACATCCAGTCATTGTTGCCATGGGCACAGGCCGCATGTTGCGCGCCATGGTCGATCAGCTCACGCCAATGGATTGCCCACAACATAAAATTGTTTCACTTGTTGGCAATATTGCCTCTGACGGATCGGCGTCGCTTTACGATGTTGTGAGCCGTGTGGCGGATGTTGTTAAGGCTCCCCATTACCCAATGCCTCTTCCAGTTATTGCCACAACAGTTCAGGACAAAGCATTGTTGCTTGCCCAAAAACCGGTGCGCAATGTGGTGGAATTAGCTCGCCAAGCTGACGTTACATTTGTAGGTGTTGGCACCGTGGGCGACGATGCAGCTTTGGTGCGAGATGGGTTCGTGAAACCTGAAGAAATGCGAGCCCTTGTTAAAGCCGGAGCAGCCGGAGAAATTATCGGCTGGGCCTATGATGCCAATGGAAAATTGATTGAAGGCTTCACCAATGACCGCGTGGTGAGCGTGCCCTTGGACCAGCCGGCGAGCCGCCGTGTCATCGGCATAGCCATGGCCCCGCCGCGCCTAAAGGCGATTAAAGGCGCACTAATTGGTAAGTTGATCAACGGCTTGATCACCAATGAATCAATGGCAAAATTGTTATTGGGTTGAAGATGTAGTTTGCCGTTGAGCATTTGCTCTAAAAATAAGCAAATGCTCCAATTTATTTTAATTATTAGTTTCAATTAGATAAGTGGCATTTTTTGACTGATTGCTGCATTGCAGCGACGATTCATCATTGACTCTCTCTGCGTTCAGGAGTGACTTATTCCCACTTCATGGGCAAATGCTCAGAAGACCACATGGGAGAAATTTAATGAAAGCTGTAGTAACTGGCGTGCTGAGCGCCTTTGCATTTGCAGCATTGGCAACGACAGCCATTGCTGAAACTAAATTGACCATTGCCACCGTGAACAACGGCGACATGATCCGTATGCAGAAGTTGACCGATGATTTCACAACTGCAAATCCAGACATTAAACTGGAATGGGTAACTCTCGAAGAAAACGTTCTTCGTGAAAAAGTAACAACCGATATTGCTGCCAAAGGCGGCCAATTCGACGTTCTCACAATCGGCACTTATGAAGTTCCAATCTGGGGCAAAAAAGGCTGGTTGAATCCTTTGACCGCTATTGATGATCAAGCCGATCTCATTCCATCAATCGCTGGTGCTTTGACTGTGGATGGCAAGCTGATGGCGGCCCCGTTCTATGCCGAAAGCTCAATGATCATGTATCGCAAAGACCTCGTTGATGCGACTGGCATGAAAATGCCAGACAAGCCGACATGGGATGAAGTTCGTGCCATCGCCGACAAGATCACCAACAAAGACAAAGAAATTTATGGCATCTGCCTTCGTGGCAAGCCAGGTTGGGGTGAAGGCGGTGCTGTTGAAGGCGCTCTCGGCAACGCATTCGGCGCACGTTGGTTTGACGAAAACTGGAAGCCACAATTCGATTCACCAGAATGGAAGAAGGCTTTGACATTCTTCGTAGACATGATGAAGGCTGACGGACCTCCAGGCGTTTCCACCAACGGCTACAACGAAACAATGGCACTTTACCTTGCTGGCAAATGCGGCATGTGGATTGATGCCACTGTGTCAGCATCTGCTTTGACAGATCCAAAGCAAGCTAAGTTCCCAGACCAAGTTGGTTTTGCTCTTGCTCCAGATACAGGCAACGGCAACCGTGGTAACTGGCTGTGGGCATGGTCGCTCGCAATTCCAGCTGGCACACAAAAGAACGACGCTGCGCAAAAGTTCGTATCTTGGGCAACGTCCAAGAAATATACTGAAATCGTAGCAGCCAAAGAAGGTTGGGCGAATGTTCCTCCGGGCACACGCACATCACTCTATGCAAACCCAGAATATGCAAAAGTGCCATTTGCCAAAATGACCATGGATGCAATTCTGTCGGTAAACTCAGCTCAGCCATCTTCACAACCAACGCCATATAGCGGTGGTCAATATGTGGCTATTCCTGAATTCGCTGATCTCGGCACAACAGTCAGCCAAATTTTCGCAGCCGCACTTGCTGGTGAAAAGACAGTTGATCAAGCCCTTGCTGAATCACAAGATGCAGCAACACGCGTGATGACTGAAGCTGGTTATATCAAGTAACTAACTCCCATAGAAAGTGGCTGTCCGGTGTGAAAACCGGGCAGCTATTTCTAATCGATCACAAACTTAATTTTAGAGAGAGATCAAGATGGCGACGCAGCAAACGCGCACGCTCGGCCGCTTTGCCGTTGCACCCTCGGTAATATCCCTTTTTCTCTGGATGATCGTGCCGCTGGCCATGACCATCTATTTCTCCTTTCTGCGTTACAATTTGCTCAATCCGAACTACGACTGTTCATTGATGCAACCCTCGAAGTTATTTGATACGGCCAACCGTTGCATTGCAGGTTTTGGCAATTACAAATATTTTTTAACTGATCCAGCCTTTTTCCGGGCCATGGGCAACTCGCTTAAACTGGTCGCATGGGTTCTTGGCATCAGCGTGGTTTTCGGAACCTTGTTGGCCTTGCTCTTAGACCAAGCATTTTATGGCCAAGGCATTGTCCGATTGTTGATGATTGCGCCCTTCCTCGTTATGCCCACCGTATCTGCATTGGTATGGAAGAATATGATGTTGAATCCAGTTTCAGGGCTAATCGCATATCTCTTTAAGTCCGTCGGCCTAGAGCCGATCGATTGGTTCGCTCATTATCCCCTTGCTGCTGTTATCCTGATGGTGTCGTGGCAATGGGTGCCCTTTGCCACGCTCATTTTGCTCACGTCATTGCAATCGCTTGATGGAGAACAAAAGGAAGCTGCCGAAATGGATGGCACACCGCCCCTATCGTTCTTTTGGTACATTGTGCTGCCGCATCTCATTCGCCCAATGACCGTGGTCATACTTATTGAAACCATCTTCCTGCTCAACGTGTTTGCTGAAATCTACGTCACAGGCACGGCTGGCACCGCAGGCAACTTGCCATTCCTCGTCTATCAATACGGCTTGATTGCAAACAACATTGGTGCGGCATCAGCTGGCGGTATCATCGCCGTTATCCTTGCAAACATTGTTGCCTTCTTCCTGATGCGGATGATTGGCAAGAACTTGGACGCTTAATCATGGCCCGCAAAGTTTCAACTAACAAAAAACTTCTGATCACAGTTCTGGCTTGGGCTATTGGTCTGCTGATTTTCTTCCCAATTTTGTGGACCATTTTGACCAGCTTTAAGTCTGAAGGCGAGGCTATTGCGCTACCCCCGAAATTCCTAAACTTCGAATGGACAACGGAAAACTATGGCATTGTTCAAGAGCGCTCGGACTATCTGCGCTTTGCCATGAACTCAATTTATTTGGCGCTCGGGTCAACGCTGTTTGCTCTGCTCATCGCCATTCCTTCAGCTTGGGCTATGGCCTTTGCACCGGGAAAGAAAACCAAAGATTTGTTGATGTGGATGCTCTCCACCAAGATGATGCCGCCTGTTGGAGCCCTCATTCCAATTTATTTGATCTTCCGCGACTTCGGTTTGCTCGATACACGCTTTGGCATCATCACAGTTTTAATGCTGCTCAATCTGCCAATCATCATTTGGATGCTCTACACTTATTTCAAGGAAATCCCGGGTGAAATTCTGGAAGCGTCCCGCATGGATGGTGCATCGCTGGTCAAAGAACTTATCTATGTTTTGACGCCCATGGCCTTGCCCGGAATTGCCTCAACTCTTTTGCTTAATATTATTCTGGCATGGAATGAAGCCTTCTGGACCTTGGCACTGACAACCAAAGACGCTGCACCTTTAACGCAATTTATCGCCAGCTATTCCGCACCAGAAGGCCTGTTCTGGGCCAAACTCTCGGCGGCCTCAACAATGGCAATTGCACCAATTCTCGTGCTCGGCTGGTTTGCCCAAAAGCAACTTGTCCGTGGCCTCACATTCGGAGCTGTAAAATAATGGGAACGATCACACTCAAAAAAGTGCACAAGGCCTTTGGTGCCACGGTCATCATACCGAGTGCCGATCTTGAAATTAAGAACGGCGAGTTTGTCGTTTTCGTGGGCCCATCGGGTTGTGGCAAATCTACATTGTTGCGCATGATCGCTGGTTTAGAAGATCTCACATCGGGCCAAATTTTTATCGACGGCAAAGATGTATCTGAAACACCACCTTCACAACGCGGACTTTCCATGGTGTTCCAATCTTATGCGCTCTATCCGCATATGAGTGTGCGCAACAATATTGGCTTTGGTCTCAAAATGGCTGGCGAAAGCAAAGAAATGATTGATGGCAAAGTGGCAAAAGCTGCAGCCACCCTGAATCTTACCGATTATCTGGATCGCAAGCCCGGTCAACTTTCTGGAGGGCAACGCCAGCGTGTCGCTATTGGTCGCGCCATTGTGCGTCAGCCGGATGGCTTCTTGTTTGACGAGCCCTTGTCAAATCTTGACGCAGCCCTTCGCGTCAACATGCGCATCTTTATCATGCAGCTGCATCAGGATTTGGGAACCACGATGATTTACGTGACCCACGATCAGGTGGAAGCCATGACCATGGCCGACCGCATTGTGGTTCTGAATAAAGGCAACGTTGAGCAAGTGGGTTCGCCGCTCGAACTTTACAATAAACCAAATTCCGTTTTCGTGGCGGGCTTCATTGGTTCTCCCAAAATGAATTTTGTAGAAAATAACACTTTGGGTATTCGCCCCGAGCACATCGAAATTTCTGAAAAGAAGGGCGATTGGCAAGGCAAAGTTTTGCTCAGCGAGCATTTGGGTTCAGACACATTTTTGCATGTTGATGCTGGTGCACGCGGCCGCATCACAGCTCGCGCGTCAGGTGAAAACACATTTGCACCGGGCACGAATGTTTGGATGACACCAGACAAAACGCGCCTTCACCGTTTTGACAAAGACGGCAGGGCGATTCACAAATGAGACTGAAAGGAAAAGTCGCAATCATCACTGGCAGTGCCCGTGGCATTGGTCGCGGCTTTGCCGAAGCCTATGTGCGCGAGGGTGCAACGGTAGCGATTGCCGATATCAATCTCGCCGCCGCCGAATCTTGCGCCAAAGAAATCGACCCCAAAGCAATCGCAGTTCACATGGATGTTTCAAAATTAGACTCGATCACCAAAGCCGTGGATGAAGTCGTCGCCAAAGCGGGTCAAATTGATATTCTCGTCAACAATGCCGCCTTGTTTGATATGGCCCCCATCGTGGACATCACCGAAGCCAGTTACAACAAGCTCTTCTCCATCAATGTTTACGGCGTGCTCTTCACCATGCAAGCCGTGGCCAAACACATGATTGCCCGCGGCGAGGGCGGAAAAATCATCAATATGGCCAGTCAAGCGGGCAGGCGTGGTGAAGCATTGGTTGGCGTATATTGCGCCACCAAAGCCACTGTCATCAGCCTCACGCAATCGGCGGGCCTCAATCTGATTCAGCATGGCATTAATGTGAATGCTATTGCGCCGGGCGTTGTTGAGGGCGAGCATTGGGACCATGTCGATGCCATGTTCGCAAAATACGAAAATCGACCGCTTGGCGAAAAAAAGAAAATCGTGGGCGACAGCGTTCCCATTGGCCGCATGGCCACACCCAAAGATTTGGAAGGCATGGCCATTTTTTTGGCGAGCAGTGAAAGCGATTACATCGTCTCACAAACTTATAATGTGGATGGCGGACAATGGATGAGTTAAAATTATCATTGGCCAATTTACCAGCCATTGCCAAAAAAATTCCAGTGCCTAACTATGCCCGTTCTTCGCTCACGCAAGGCATTATGCATTTTGGCGTGGGCAATTTTCACCGTGCTCATCTTGCGGTCTATTTGGATGATTTGTTTAACTTAGGTCACGACCATGATTGGGCTTTGGTTGGTGCCGGCGTTATGCCGTCCGACGAAGCGATGCGCCAAAGATTGGCCGCTCAAGATTATCTGACCACGGTTATCGAACAAGACAATGACCTGAGTTCTGCGCACGTCACCGGCCCCCTGATTGATTTTGTGTCGCCTAATGATAAGCCCGCTATTATGGCGCGGCTGTGCGATCCAACAATCCGCATTGTCTCGCTCACGATCACAGAAGGCGGCTATTTTATTGATCCTGCCACGGGAAAATTCAATCCCGCGCATCCTGCCATTGCCCATGATGGTGCGAATCCCCACGAACCCACTACGGTATTTGGCTTTATTGTTGCCGGCCTTGCCGCCCGCCGTGCCACGGGCATTCCCGCTTACACTGTGATGTCCTGCGATAACGTTCCGCATAATGGTGTGGTCACCAAAAACGCCGTCGTCGGTCTCGCAAGACTTTCCAATCCTGTTCTTGCTGATTGGATTAAATCCAATGTCGCATTCCCCAATGGTATGGTGGACCGCATTACGCCTGCGACGGGCGACCGTGAACGCAAAATCTGTGCTGAGGTTTTTGGCGTTGCTGATACCTGGCCGATCTTTTGTGAAGAATTTAAACAGTGGGTGGTTGAAGATAATTTTCCATCAGGCAGGCCCGCTTGGGAAAAAGTGGGGGCCACGTTCGTCAAAGATGTGACTCCTTATGAACACATGAAAATCCGCATCCTCAATGGGGGTCATGCAGTAATTGCCTATATAGCAGGGCTCCTCGACATTCACTTCGTGCATGAAGCCATGGAAAACGCTTTAGTACGCGGCTTCTTGGCAAAGATCGAGCACGAAGAAATCATCCCAACGGTTCCGCCCGTGCCAGACACAAATCTTCAAGACTATTACAAGCTCATCGACCGCCGCTTCTCCAATCCAAAAATTGCCGATACGGTGCGAAGACTGTGCCTTGATGGTTCCAACCGCCAACCTAAGTTTATTGTGCCTGTGGTAGCAGACCGTTTGAAAGCGGGAAAAAGCATAAAAGGCCTCGCCCTCGAATCTGCTCTTTGGTGCCGCTATTGTTTTGGCACGACGGATAGCGGTGCAGTGATCGAAGCCAATGACCCGAGTTGGGATAGGTTACAGAGAACCGCTCAGGCCGCAAAAATTAATCCGACTGTGTGGCTGGCGATGAGCGATATTTATGGTGATGTAGCCAACGCTCCAGAATTCCGTGACGCGTTCGTAGCCTCGTTGAATTCAGTGTGGACCAAGGGTGCAAAGGCTACCGTGGAAGAATATTTGGCAGGTTGAAACCCGACACCAATTCTTGCTAGAACTTCAAAAGTACTTCCTTTTGGAGAATCCCTATGAAATCTCGCGCTGCTGTTGCCTTCGAAGCCGGTAAACCACTTGAAATCGTCGAGGTTGATCTCGAAGGTCCAAAGGCTGGTGAAGTTCTGGTGGAAATCAAAGCCACAGGCGTGTGCCACACAGATGAATTCACCATTTCTGGCTCTGATCCTGAAGGCCTGTTCCCGGCCATCATGGGCCATGAGGGCGCGGGCGTTGTTTTGGAAGTGGGCCCGGGTGTGACATCGCTTAAAGCAGGCGATCATGTCATCCCGCTCTACACACCAGAATGCCGCGAATGCGAATATTGCCTCAACCCTAAAACCAACCTCTGCCAAAAAATTAGAACGACCCAAGGCAAAGGCATGATGCCGGATGGCACGTCGCGCTTTTCGTATAAGGGCCAAGCGATCCATCATTATATGGGCTGCTCAACATTTTCGAACTTCACAGTTCTGCCTGAAATTGCTTTGGCCAAAGTACGCCAAGACGCGCCCTTCGACAAAATTTGTTACATTGGCTGCGGTGTTACAACTGGTGTGGGCGCAGTAATCAACACTGCGAAAGTTGAAGTGGGTTCGACGGCAATCGTGTTTGGCCTCGGCGGCATTGGTCTTAATGTGATTCAAGGTCTGCGCTTGGCAGGCGCACGCCAAATCGTTGGTGTTGATATGAATGATGATAAGGAAAGTTGGGGCCGCCAATTCGGCATGACGCATTTTGTGAATCCTTCCAAAGTCTCAGGCGATCTCGTTGCCCATTTGGTTGACCTCACAGGTGGCGGTGCTGACTACACTTTCGAATGCATCGGCAATGTGAAAGTCATGCGCATCGCATTGGAAGCCGCCCACAAAGGCTGGGGCCAATCCATCATCATTGGCGTGGCAGGGGCTGGCCAAGAAATTTCCACACGGCCGGTCCAATTGTTCACTGGCCGTTCATGGCGCGGCACTGCATTTGGTGGGGCGCGTGGCCGCACTGATGTACCAAAAATTGTTGATTGGTATATGGACGGTAAAATCGAAATTGATCCGATGA
>JANPGD010000096.1:0-15661 GCA_031423845.1 Hyphomicrobiales bacterium
GAAGGTTTCAACACCAGTGCCTTGTAAAAGGATGTCGCTCATTTACGGCCTCCTTTTTTTGCAGCTGGTTTTTTAGCTACAGGCTTCTTTGCCGCTGGTGTCTTAACGGGTGCAGTGATGATTGGCGCCACTGCTTTAGTTGGAATAGCCTCAGCGATAATTTCGGCTGGCGCTTCATCTTCTTCAACGCCGAGATAGGCGCGGATCACAGCGGGGTCGTTCTTGATTTCAGTCGGCGTGCCATCGGCAATTTTACGACCATAATCCAAAACCACAATGTGATCTGAAATGCCCATCACAACGCTCATGTCATGCTCAATTAAAAGAATAGCCATGTTGTGATCATCGCGGATCGAGAGCAGCAATTTATTAAGCTCATCGGATTCACGCGGGTTCAAACCGGCAGCGGGTTCATCCAAGCACAACAGGCGCGGGCTTGTGCACATGGCGCGAGCAATTTCCAAACGGCGCTGAGCACCATAGGGCAGGTCACCAGCCGCATCATCAGCACGATCAGTGAGGTTTACTTTATCCAGCCAATATTTGCAGCGTTCAATGGCTTCATTTTCAGCACGCTTAAAGTGACCGCTGCCAAAAATGCCACCAATGGTGAAGCCCGAGGCTTTCATCAGAACATTGTGCTGCGCCACCATCAGGTTTTCCAAAAGCGTCATGCCTGCAAACAAACGAATGTTCTGGAAGGTACGCGCCACTTTGGCCTTCTGGGTGATGATAAAATCATCCATGCGTTCCAACATGAATTCTGTGCCATCGGCGTGGTTCAGTTTGATCATGCCTTCGGTAGGCTTGTAAAAACCAGTGATGCAATTGAACACCGTGGTTTTGCCAGCGCCGTTAGGCCCGATCAATGCCGTGATTTGTTTGCGCCCAGCGTTGAACGACAAGTCTCCAATGGCTGTAAGGCCACCAAAACGCATGGTGAGGTGCTGAACTTCGAGTTCAGGATCGTGTAACCAGTCTTGCATCAGCCATGCCCCTCGGCAACCATATCACCCGATATCGATTTCTTTTCTTTCAGAAACACTGTGGGCTCACGTTTAGTAACAAACCCACGCGGGCGGAAACGCATCATCAGGACCATGGCGAGACCCACAGCCAACATGCGGAATTGAATGGGTTCGGTTCCCGTTGGTAACACCGCTTTCATAAAGTCCATTTCACGAAAAATTTCGAAAGAACCCATAATCGCAATGGCAGAAAACACGATGCCTATTTGTGAACCAAGACCGCCGAGAACTACGATCGCAAGGATCAAGGCAGACTCGATATAAACGAAAGATTCTGGCGACACGAAACCTTGGCGTGCGGCAAAGAAGCTTCCAGCAAAGCCACCGAACATAGCACCGATTGCAAATGCTGTGAGCTTTGTCGTTGTTGTGTTGATGCCAAGCGAGCGACAGGCAATTTCATCTTCACGCAACGCTTCCCATGCCCGGCCAATCGGCAGGCGACGCAAACGCTTGGTCACAAAATAAGTCACCAATGCGAGTGCCAATATGAGGTAATACAAGAAGAAGTAAAAATGGATGCGGTCGTAAGGAATGTTGAAGAAGGCTGAGAAGCTGCCTGCTTCGTCCTTGAAGGGCAAACCAAAGAAAGTTGCTTTGGGAACGATGATGCCTTGTGGACCATTGGTGAGCGAGAACCAATTGATCAACACCAAGCGGATCATTTCACCAAACGCCAAAGTGACGATGGCCAAATAATCGCCACGCAATCGCAGCACTGGGAAGCCTAGAATGATACCCCACGTTGCTGCCAGCAATCCTGCCAATGGCAATGTGATGTAAAATGCCCATGGCAAAATGCCAGGTCCAAATAGATAGGGAAACAATACTGTGGAAAGCAACGCATAAGCGTAGGCGCCAACGGCGTAGAAGGCCACATAACCAAGGTCGAGCAAACCTGCGAGCCCCACCACCACGTTCAAGCCCCAACCTAGCATGATGTAAGTGAGAATGTAAATCGCAAGATCAATAGTGCGCTTTTCACCCCAAGGGCTACCATACGAGAGCATGGGCAAAAGGAGGGCAAAAATCAGAAGAGCAGGGGCAACATATTTGCCGTATTTGTCACTCAAGCTGGCAGACTTCACAACGGTCTTAACCGGAGCAACTTCATTCGCAGCGACGTTTGATTTATACCAAGTATAGAGATGAATAAGCAAACGCCCGATCACCACAGCTGCGGTGAGTTCAGCGGCCAAAACCCAGCGGCCAGAAATGAACAGAACGCCTTGCTGCATTGTGGTTTTGAGTGCCACAATCGGCGTCAAAATCAACATTGTGATAATCGCGGAGCCAATTAGATCTTTTGCCAAACTAAAGGCATCAAGAGTTTTGACTTCTGCTTTCGAGGTCGTGTCTTTTACTGCGACGGACATAGCTTAAACCTTTTCCACTTCAGGCTTGCCGAGCAAACCTTGCGGCATGAAAATGAGCACGATCACCAAAATGGTAAATGCGGCCACGTCTTTATATTCGACTGAGAAATAAGCCGACCACATCACTTCGATGAGACCAATCACCATGCCACCGAGCATCGCACCGGGAATGGAACCAATGCCGCCCAGCACTGCAGCCGTAAAGGCCTTAATGCCAGCGAGGAAGCCGATGAAGAAATCGGTCACGTTATAATAAAGGAAGAACATCATTCCAGCGAATGCGGCAAGCGCAGCGCCTAAAATAAAGGTGATTGAAATCGTGCGGTCCACATTGATGCCAAGCAATGACGCCATTTTCTGATCTTGTTCACAAGCGCGTTGGGCGCGGCCCAGCGAAGTGCGTTGAATGAGCATGGTAAAAATCGCCATCAATGCAATCGTTGAAAGAATGATCAGAATTTGCATGTTGGAAATCTTGACCACGAAATCGTTGCCGTTAGCAGAAACGCGGCGCATCACCTCATAACCGCCGGTGACGATTGGTTGAATGGGCTTTGGACGACCTTCTTGTGCAATGCGCACAAATTCTTGCAGAACGATTGACATACCAATTGCTGAAATCAACGGTGCTAATCGGAATGAACCGCGCAAAGGTCGATAGGCCACCCGCTCAATGGTCCAATTATACACTGCAGCAATCAACATGGCGATAATAACGACCAAAGCTAATGCGAGAATAATTGTGAATGAACCACTACCGCCGGTCACACCGAGGCCAAGGAGTACAATAAACGACACCACACTGCCGACCATGAACACATCGCCATGAGCGAAGTTGATCATGCCAATAATGCCATAAACCATCGTGTAACCGATTGCGATAAGCCCGTAAATTGATCCGAGCGTCAGGCCGTTTATGAGCTGCTGGAGAAAATACTCCAAATCGCCCCCCTATATGTTTAAAGCGCTTCCATGATATCCCCGGCTCAGAGAAGGCCGCGGTTGGTTTGAGTCATAGTCAAGCTGCTGCACAAAGACAAGTATTACAATTCAAATCCAAGTCCAATAAGAGACTATTTTTAGCTTAAAAACGACATGAATTTCTGCAATTTTTGGTGCAGTTGAATTATTTTATGCAACAAATACTGCAACAACAGTTGCGGTTGAAATGGATTTGCTATGGCCAAAGGTTGACTTGACATCAGCGACAGCGGGCGCTACCTCCTCGCTATATCATTTTGGCATATATCGATTTGGCATAGTTTATGAATATTAGAACCCTCTGTCTCGGCATTCTCTCTTTTCAAGAGGCGTCCGGCTATGAAATTAAGAAAGAGATTGAAGATGGTATGTTCAGCCACTTTATCGATGCAAGCTATGGCTCAATTTATCCTGCCTTGACCATGTTGAATGCCGAAGGTCTGGTGACTTTACGCGCCGAAGAGCAAACGGGCAGGCCTGATAAAAAAGTCTATGCCATTACCGATGCAGGTCATGCTGCTTTAGCAAAGTCATTGGCCGTGGTGCCCGCTCGCGATAAATATAAATCTGAATTCCTTTTCGAAATGCTTATGCAGCACTATCTAACGCCCAGTCACATTATTGTAGCATTAGAAAAGCAATTGGCAGACCAGCGCCAGGAGCTAGCCCAAATGAATGAATGCAAGGCCGATCCTGCGGAGGGGACATTCCCCGGCTGTGAGTTTGTAATGGGATATGGCGAAGCAGTGCTGACAGCAGGTGTCAGCTATCTTGAGTTAAGACTAGCCGAATTAAAAACACAGGCCCTAAAGGCCGCCGAATGAAGTGGGAGAATAATATGCGTAATTCTTTTTTGATCAGCGTTCTTGCAACACAGCTTTTGGCAAGCACAGCTTATGCTGATACGCCTGCCCTAAAAGCAGCGCCACCTGCGCCTCCTTCAATTTCAGTTCTGGTTGCCGAGAAAAAGCCAATTGCTGAAGATCTAACCGTAACGGGAAGCTTTGCAGCTGGGGAATTGGTTTTGGTTTCTCCAGAAATCGAAGGCCTTTCAGTGACTGAATTTTTAGCTGAAGAGGGAGATCAAGTTAAAAAAGGCCAAGTGCTTGCGCGGCTTTCGTCGAGCACTGTCGATATCTCTATCATCCAAGCGCAAGCGTCATTGGCTGGCAATGATGCCGCTAAAGATCAGAACAACAATCAAATTGAACAAGCAAAAATTTCGGCTGATCGTGCCTTGGCCGATTTGAACCGCACAAAAAAATTGCGCACTACGGGTGTGGCCACGCAAGAAACCTTCGACCAACGCCAAGCGGCTTATGATTTGGCCAATGCGCAATTGGCTAATTCTAAGCTAGCCCTCGAAGTGACCAAAGCCAATCGCGCTGTTATCGATGCGCAAATGGCGGATCTTGATTTGAGAAAATCCCGTACTGAAATTAAAGCGCCTGTGGATGGCTACATCAGCCACCGCACCGTGCAGGTGGGTGGCATCGCATCAGGCAGCAAAGAGCCGATGTTCAACATTGTGGCCAACGGCGTTGTAAAACTTCTCGCAGAAGTGCCAGAATCAGATTTGCCGCGTGTGAAAGTAGGCCAAATAGCTTCCATCACCGTAAACGGCATGGACAAACCCATTGAAGGCGAGGTGAAGTTGATCTCTCCTGAAGTGAATGAAACCACCCGCATTGGCATTGTGCATATCCGCGTTTCTGAGGCTGACCGCATTCCTCTCGGGGCATTCGGTCGGGCCCGCATCAGCTTGGCAGCAGCCGACGGCGTGGCTTTGCCACTCACAGCGGTTACGTTTGGTGAAAATGGCCCAACCGTCCAAATTGTAAAAGATGGCAAAGTTGAAGTGCGCAAAGTGATCACCGGTTTGGTGGGCACCAGCGACATAGAGATTACATCAGGTGTTGCCCCCGGCGAAACCTTCGTTGCCCGTGCGGGAAGTTTTGTGCGCGATGGCGATGCTGTAACCCCAGTTAAACTAACGACAACGGAATAAAGTGAAACCATGAATTTCAATTTCTCAGCTTGGTCCATTCGCAATCCGGTTCCACCGATATTGCTGTTCTTCGTCTTGATAATGGTTGGCATATTCAGCTTCCGCAGCTTGCCAATTACGCAGTTCCCAAACATTGACGTGCCCTTGGTTCTCGTTTCTGTAAGCCAGTCTGGTGCAACACCAGCGGAACTTGAATCGCAAATTACCAAAAAAGTTGAGGATGCGGTTGCCGCCATAACGGGCGTGAAGCACATCACCTCGACAATGCGCGATGGCTCCTCAAACACAGCCATCGAATTCCGCTTGGAAGTGCCAACGGAAAAGGCTGTTCAAGATGTAAAAGACGCTGTTGCTAAAATCCGAAGCTCGCTTCCCGGTGGTGTTGATGAACCTATTGTTCAGCGTATCGACGTTGAAAGTCAGGCCATTCAAACCTATGCCGTTTCCGCTCCGGGCATGACGCTGGAGCAACTATCATGGTATGTTGACGATGTTGTGAAGCGTCAGCTGCAAGGCCTCGCAGGTGTGGGCCGCGTGGATCGTTTTGGCGGTGTTGACCGTGAAATCCGCGTTGATCTTGATCCAGCTGAGCTTCAGGCTTTGGGTGTAACCGCTGCCGATGTGAATGGTCAATTGGCCGCCGTGAATGCTGACTTTGGTGCAGGCCGTGGCGATGTGGGCAACAATGAACAAGCCATCCGCACGTTGGGTGGTGCTCGCTCGCTGGATGATTTGCGAGCCACAAAAATTGCGCTGCCGGGTGGCCGTATTGTAACTCTCGATGACATTTCTTCAGTCACTGATAGCACATCAGAAATGCGGTCATTTGCCCGATATAATGGAGATAGTGTTGTCACCTTTTCGATCTTCAGATCAAAAGGTGCAAGCTCCACAACCGTAGGAAATCTTGTTGCCGCTAAAGTCGCGGACATTCAAAAAAATAGTAACGGCAAAGCGTCGTTTACGCTGGTTGATGATACCGTTTACTTCATCTACGGCAACTACATTGCAGCCATGGAAACCCTTATTGAGGGTGCAATTCTATCGGTCTTAGTAGTCCTGCTATTCTTGCGAGATTGGCGCGCTACTCTAATTACGGCCACGGCTTTGCCGCTCTCTGCCATTCCGACATTTTGGGTGATGGGCATGTTGGGCTTTTCGCTCAACCTGGTTTCATTCTTGGGTCTCACATTGGCGACAGGTATTCTGGTCGATGATGCGATTGTGGAAATTGAAAACATCGCCCGCCATATGCGCTCGGGTAAATCGCCTTACCGAGCGGCAATGGAAGCGGCCGACGAAATCGGCCTTGCTGTTATTGCCATTACATTCTCAATCGTGTCGATCTTCGTGCCTGTGTCGTTTATGAGCGGCATTGTTGGGCAATATTTTAAACAGTTCGGCATGACGGTGGCCGTCGCCGTTCTGTTCTCATTGTTGGTGGCCCGCTTGATCACACCCATGATGGCCGCCTATCTGATGCGCCCCACCCATGACACTGAGCATGAAGCTGGCCCGCTGCTGCGAGCTTATGTAAAGCTTCTGCACTTCCTCAACTACGCGCCAACAATTCGTAACCGTTGGAAGCCAAATTTGATGAGCTATGTAACGGTGGTTCTTGCATTCGGCATTTTATATGCATCCACATTGCTCATTCCACTTTTGCCAACCGGCTTCATTCCGCCAGGCGATCAATCACGGTTTGTGTTGTCAGTCGAATTGCCACCAGGTTCTCGCCTTGGCCAAACCCGCGAAACAACGGATGCCATGGCCGATGAAATTCGAAAAAATCCTGAAGTGTCCCAAGTCTTCGTGTTGGGCGGCTCGTCGCCCACGGGGTCATTGGAGCCGCGCAATGCCGCCATCTATGTGAACTTGCGTCACCGCGATGTTGGCTTGCTGACAGGGATCGTCAACCCAACTGTTAGAGCCATCAACAACAAGTTAGGCACTTCCATTCCAACACTGGCGGTGGATGGCCGTGACAAGCCACAGGAAGTGATTGAAACCGAAATTCTGCCAAAGCTTTCGAACTTACCTGATTTGCGCTGGGCCAAGATCAATGATCGTGGCGAACGCGATATAAAGTTCAACATTTTGTCGAATGATGCTGCGGCGCTTGATGAAGCTGTTGCCAAATTAGAAGGTGCATTGCGAAAAGAACCAAAGCTGCGTGCACCTTCAGCACAAGGTGGGCTTGATCGGCCTGAAATTAAAATCGTTCCGAAGACGGCAGAAGCAGCCAAGCTTGGCATTACTGCGCAGCAAATTTCTCAAGCTGTGCGTGTTGCAACCATTGGTGACTTTAGTCCATTGCTTGCAAAGTTCAGCATTGATGATCGTCAAATCCCGATCCGCGTGCAGATTCCAGAATCCGCTCGCACACGTTTTGACGAAATTGCCAATCTTCGGGTGATGGCCTCTAACGGTCAATCAGTTCCGATCTCGTCCGTTGCTGATGTCTCATTCTCGCGTGGCCCAAGTTCAATCGAACGCTATGATCGCCAGCGTCAAGCCACCATCGGTGCTGATTTGCCACCCGGAGTGCAATTGGGTGAAGCGTCAGAAGTTATTCAGAAAACTGCATTGGCATTGAACTTGCCAAAATCGGTCAAAGTTGCCGAAGGCGGCGATGCTGAATTGCAGAATGAAGTGTTTGCCGAATTTGGCAGATCGGCAACGCTGGGCATTGTGTTGATGTTGGTGGTGTTGGTGCTGTTGCTCGGCAACGTGTTCCAACCATTCGCCATTCTTTTATCATTGCCGCTTTCAATCGGCGGTGTGGTCTTAGCATTGCTAGCCACCAACAACGCCTTCTCCATGCCGGTGGTCATCGGTATGTTGATGTTGATTGGTATCGTTGCCAAAAACGCCATCATGCTCATCGACTTTGCGGTCGAACGTACAAAACACGGCATGAGCCGCATGGACGCTATTGTTGATGCTGGTCATAAACGGGCTCGCCCGATTATTATGACGACGATTGCCATGGGCGCAGGCATGTTGCCATCGGCCTTCGGTATCGGCGAAGGTGGTTCGTTCCGTGCACCCATGGCCATTGCCGTGATTGGCGGTTTGATTGCGGCCACATTCCTCAGCCTTGTGTTTGTTCCATCCTTCTACGTGGTGATGGATGATCTGGCGCGGTTGTTCTCGTGGATCTTTGGTCGATTTATGGGCGCTGCCGACGAACCAGAAACGCATGATGTGCGACTGGAAAATCTTGAATCTGCTGTCTCAACAAGTGCCAGCGAAGTCGACGAACTTGCAGCCAAGCTTAATGAGGTCGAAGATAAAATGGCCGACATGGCGCGGCTATTGCCTAAACCAAAGTTGAAACTGGCAGCAGAATAAAAACTAGACGAAACTTTTAAGGCCTTGGGCGATTCTGCTCAGGGCCTTTTTTATATCCGCCTCACTGGCCGCAAACGAAAGCCGAATAGAGCCTGCCGCACCAAAAGCTGAACCCGGCACCAAAGCAACACCATGCTCTTCCAAAAGATAATCACAAAGCTGTTCGCTGGTTTTATTTTTTAAGAACGCCGACACATCTGGAAACGCATAAAACGTCGCCGGAATATCGGCAATCTTTATACCTTCAATGGCGCGCAAACCTGCCAACACCAAGTCGCGCCGGGCTTGATATTGCACCCGCATTTTTTCCACATCATCGCGTGGACCATGCAACGCAGCCACGGCAGCGCGTTGCACAAATTGATTGGCCCCAGCGGATATGATGCTCTGCATCCGGCCAATAGCCTGTGCGATGGGCAGTGGAGCTGCTGCATAACCAAGCCGCCAGCCCGTCATTGCAAATCCCTTGGAAAATCCATTCAGTGTAATGGTGCGCTCTTGCATGTCTGGCAAGGATCCAAACGAAACCACCTCACCTTCAAACAAAATATATTCGTAAATCTCATCCGCCATCACCATCAGTGTAGGGTGAGCGCGAACCAAATCTGCAATTTCTTCTAACTCGGAACGAGTCCACACCGCACCCGTCGGGTTGCATGGCGAGTTGATGATGATTAATTTTGTGGCAGGCGTGATGGCCGCCGCGATGCGCGAGGCTGGCACTTTGTAATTCTCAGAAACATCAGCGCTGATGATCACTGGTGTGCCCTGCGCCAGCTTCACAGAAGCTTCGTAAGACACCCAATAGGGTGCCAAAATAATCACTTCATCGCCGGGACCAATGAGAGACAGCAGCACATTGTTAATCGCTTGCTTGGTGCCGTTTGCCACAATGATTTCAGAGGCCTTGTAATGCAAACCATTCTCATCGCGCAGTTTAACACTCAAAGCTTCACGTAACTCTGGAATACCGGGCGAGGGTGCATAATGCGTGAAGCCCTTGTCCATCGCATCCTTCGCCGCATCGCGGATGTTCAGTGGCGTATCAAAATCAGGCTCGCCAATGGTCAGCGATACAATATCGCGACCTTGCGCACGCAATTCCCGCGTGCGTTGCGACATGCGCATGATAGCACCCTCATCAGCAGTGCTGGCGCGAGACGAGAGAAGGGCAGCGTGATTGATTTTTTCCATGGTGTTGGCGATATGCCAGCTTCTGCTTGCCCCGTCGAGGGTTCCACGGCTAAAAGCTGCAGATGAATCGCATTGTCCTTTTTGCTGCCCTCGTTGGCCTCACCGCATGTTCGCAATCGCCCAGTGCTGTGCGCATCACTCAAGATCAACCCGAACTTAAGCCTGTGCCCATGATCAAGGCAAGGTCTGAGCCAGTCTTCTATAACGGCAAAACCTATCAGGTTGACATGGCAGCGAATGGCTCTGGCATAACGTCGATTTCAATTTCCGGCATGAGCGACAAACAAAGCAAAGATGCAGCTGGCCTAGGCTCATCGGCATTCCAACATTTTGCGTGCCGTGAAAGCCAGCGGGCCCATATTGTTTCACAACCAGCCTTTGTTGATGGCAGCTGGAATCTCAGCGCCCGCTGTAGTTAAGGAACCAATGTTGCCTAAAAACGTTTCTCATGCTTAAATGTATCAGAACGTGCGTCTGGTGGCACGGGGGTTAGTGGCACCAGCTCACGGTTTTGCGTGAGGTGTAAGTCATGGTTTTGGACCGTATCTTGAAATCCTTGGTGCGTCACGGTGATCTCACCGTGACTGATTGTATGGGCCAAACGCGGCGCTATGGTGATGGCACGACCCCCAAAGCGCACATCAAATTCACCACAAGGTCTGCCGAGCGCAGAGTTGCATTAGACCCCGATTTATTCGTGGGTGAATGTTACATGGATGGCAGCTTGATGATGCAGCACGGCACCATTTATGATTTCATTTCACTCGCCATGCAAAACACCAGCGGCCACCATGATCATCCGCTACATAAGTTCTTAGATAAAACCCGCATGGCCTTTCGCCGCCTGCACCAGCATAATCCTGTGGGCAAAGCCAAAGAAAATGTGGCTCATCATTATGATCTTTCCGGCAGCATATACGATCTGTTTTTAGATCGTGATCGCCAATACTCATGCGCTTATTTTGAAGATGACAACTCAACTTTAGAGGAAGCGCAACTCGCTAAAAAACGCCACCTCGCTGCAAAGCTCAACATCAAGCCCGGGATGAAAGTTTTAGACATCGGCTCCGGCTGGGGTGGCTTGGGATTATATCTGGCTGAGGTGTGCGGCGCAGAAGTCACAGGTGTCACCCTCTCAGAAGAGCAGCATAAACTCTCCAATGAACGCGCCCATCAACGCAGCCTCAACGGCAAAGCAGAGTTTTTGCTAAAAGATTATCGTCACCTTGATGGTCCCTATGACCGCATCGTTTCTGTCGGTATGTTTGAGCATGTGGGCATTGGCCATTTCCCTGAATTTTTTGCCAAATGTACCAAACTTTTGAAGGATGACGGCAACGCCGTGCTGCACTCGATCAACCGCTCCGATGGCCCGGGAGTGACCAGCGCTTGGATCAAAAAATACATTTTCCCCGGTGGTTATATTCCAGCCCTCTCAGAAGTAATTCCTCACTTGGAACGAGAAGGGCTTTATGTCACGGACATTGAAATCCTGCGCCTTCATTATGCTCGCACACTGCGGGAATGGGCTCACCGCTTTGCAGCCAACCGAGAAAAAGCTGTCGAAATTTATGATGAAAAATTCTGCCGCATGTGGGAGTTTTATTTAGCAGGCTCTGAATGTGCCTTCCGCTATGGCGGCATGAATAATTTTCAAATTCAATTTGGAAAAAATCAAAATGTACTGCCACTCACCCGCAATTATATCGAAACAGAAGAAACCCGCTTGCGCAAACTAGAAGGCAAAACCCCGCTCTTGAAAATGGTCAGCCGTTAAGGCTAAAGCGTCGTCATTCAATTGTCACAAGCCAATGGAAATGACGATCCTATGTACAACGTTCTTATTCTTTGCACCGGTAATTCGGCGCGTTCCATTTTGGCTGAAGCTATTGTCAATCGAGAAGGGCAGGGTCAATTTCACGCTTTCAGCGCCGGAAGTTTCCCCAAAGGAAAAGTCAACCCTCACGCGATAAAACTACTGCAAGAATTGGATTATGATACATCCGAATTTTCGTCAAAAAGCTGGGATCGCTTTGCTGAAGTTGGCGCGCCAAAAATAGACTTCGTCATCACCGTTTGTGATAACGCTGCAGGAGAAACTTGCCCAGTGTGGATTGGCCATCCGATGACCGCACATTGGGGCATTCCCGATCCTGCCGATGCAGTGGGCACAGATGATGAAATTAATGCGGCATTCAAGCAAGCCTATGATAGACTTCACAATCGCATTATCGCGTTCATTAATTTGCCCCTTTCAGAGCTTGATCGCATCAGTCTGCAAAATCGTATGAACGAAATTGGCAATACCCATGATTGATATAAGCGCGCGCAAACTCGCTGCAGAAGCGCTTGGCACTTGCATCCTCGTTGCCACAATTATTGGTTCAGGGATTATGGCGGAGAATTTGGCGGGCGGAAATGTGGCCATTGCCTTGCTCGGCAACACCATTCCAACAGGCGCAATACTTGTTGTTTTGATTTCAATTCTCGGCCCCATCTCAGGCGCACATTTCAATCCTGTGGTTTCAATGGCCATGGCGATAACAGGCCGCATGAAATGGAGCGGCGTTGCATCTTACACCCTTTGCCAAATCGCCGGTGCCATTGCTGGCGCTTGGATTGCCCACGCCATGTTTGGTCTTCCGATTATTGAAACCTCGACGAAAATGCGCTGGGGTCAAGGCCAATGGATTGCCGAAGCGGTGGCAAGCTTTGGACTTCTACTCAGCATTTTCGGTGCAATCCGCAATGCCCCCAATTCCGTGCCGATGATCGTGGGATTATACATCACTGCCGCCTATTGGTTCACAGCTTCTACCAGTTTTGCTAATCCTGCGGTAACGATTGCGCGTTCTATGACCGATAGTTTTGCAGGAATCTCGCCTGTTTCAGTTTTGCCGTTCATAGTCTCGCAAATTATCGGTGCTGTGTTGGCAACCGGTGTTTCGCTATGGCTGTTTAATTCCAGCGCCGATCCATCCAGTCCCGCGTCCTGAAATAATATCCGAGATAAGGAAGGAACCACGTTGAACCTGTGTAAAGGGGATGCGATGGGAACTCTTCGCGGTCAAAGGCGCACGTTCGATTACTGCGGCCCAAAATTTTTCGTGCTGTTTGATGGCCGAGATAGCTCATCATGGCGATGCCAGAACCATTACAGCCCAACGCATAATGTAAGCCTTCAAACTTTCCCATATGGGGCATCTCATCCAACGTGAAAGCCACATTGCCGGTCCACGAGTGGGTGATCTTCACGCCGTGCAATTGAGGAAAGCGATCCGTCATAAATTGGTAGAGCAGGGGTGCGGTCTCCAAAGGATCCGTCATGCCAAATTTGGCGCGTCCACCAAACACCAGCCGCTTACCATCAGGCGACATGCGATAATACGTGAGCACACGACGGGTATCGGCAAAGCTTCTATTTTTAGGGCTGATCGTGGCGGCAAGATCAGGCGGCAGTTCCTCGGTTGAAATAATGTAGGAGCCCACCGGCACAACGCGGCGCTTCAAAGCGGGCGTGGCGTTTCCTGTGTAGCCGTTGCTGGCGATGATCACATCTTGAGCGCGAATTTCGCCACGATTTGTTTTAACCTGCCAACTGCCATCGGTGTTTTGAACGAGACCTGTCACAGCGGTTCGTGCGGCAATGCTCACACCCGCTTTTTGGGCAAGCCCCAGCAAGCCCTTAAAATAAAGCGCAGGTTGCAGATGTGCAGCCCGCTCCACCACCATGCCACCGCGATAATAATCTGATCCTATTTCAGCGCGTTGTTTTTCTTGCGGCACCAAATAGGAACCCGATTGCGCCTCGGCGTTTAGCATGTTCACTTTCTTGGCCATGGCGTCATAATGTGATTGGCACCATGCCCCCAAGAAATATCCGCGCTTGGTCCAACCGCACGCAATGTTTTCTGTGGTGATCAGGTTTTCAACATGGCTAAAGGCATCTGCAGCATCATTCATAAAGGGTGCGGCTTCAAAATCGCTCATCGCTTTGGACATATAGCGCTTGCCCACATTGACCCCGCCCGAAACCATGCCACCACTGCGAGTCGATGCGCCAAAACCGGGGTCATTGGCATCCAACACCAATACTTCAACGCCGGATCGGGCCAATTCAAGTGCTGCGGAAAGGCCAGTGTAGCCTGCCCCAATAACAGCAACAGCCACATGTCTTGGCAGCGTTATTTCCGGCAACGCCTGCGGCTCATAATCATCCCACCACAGGGGACGCGTTTTAAAGTTTTCGTGAAAAATGAGATGAGGCATGATGGTTTATCATAGCTACTTCCCACCGCTATGAAACCCCTCGACCCGTCAACTCCAATGTTATAAGAGGTGTTACAAATCAAATAGGAAAGACTCACAGTGACAAATTCCAAAGCTTTATGGCGTGGTGTAATTGTAGCAAGCGCTTTGGCGCTTTCGTCTGTTGCGGCTTTGGCTATGAAGGTCGATATTTCAATCAACAAAGTTAGTCAAAAAATGACAGTGACGGTTGATGGCGATCAAGAATATGTTTGGCTCGTATCAACAGGTGGCCAAGGTTATGACACGCCCTCTGGCACTTATCATATTTTCCGCATGGAAGAGGAGCATTTCTCTAAAGAGTGGGACGATGCTCCGATGCCTTATTCCATGTTCTTTACGGGCCGTGGCCATGCCATTCATGGCAGCTATCACATCAAGCGTCTTGGCACGCGGGCCTCACATGGTTGCGTGCGCTTGGCCCCTGAAAATGCGGCGACCCTTTTTGATCTGGTTCAGGAAGCTGGATTTAAAAACTCGACAGTTACTATTAAAGGCGGCTTCTTTGATACTGGTCCTGCGCTTACGGTAAGCAATCAACCGCGTCGACCTTTCCTTTGGTTTCTCAGCCACCCCAAAAAAGTGAAAGTCGCCACCGTCTCCAAAGTCGTAAAGACTGTAAAAACTGTTAAGGTGGCGGAGGCTGACCCTGTAAAAGTGGTGAAGCCCTTGAAGAAGAAGAAAAAGGTTAAAGACACTGCGATTATTGGCGGCATTCAAGGCTGATCTGAGCAGTCTACAAATCCGATCCTTGACAAATCGCCATTCCCATGCGCTTTTCCGCGCGAAATCAAGGAAGTGATTAGATGACCCATGCCTACCGCAGCCACACCTGTGGCCAACTCCGCGCTGAACACGCAGGTTCCACCACCCGCATTTCTGGCTGGGTTCACCGCGTGCGCGACCATGGTGGTGTATTGTTTTTAGATGTGCGTGATCATTATGGTTTAACGCAAGTGGTGGCAGACCCGGCATCACCAGCTTTCAAAGTGGTCGAAACATTGCGCAGCGAATGGGTTGTGCGCATTGATGGCCAAGTGCGCACGCGTCTTGCTGGCACTGAAAACAAAGATATGCCTACCGGCCTCATTGAAGTTTACGCCACCGAAGTCGAAGTGCTGTCCCAAGCGGCTGAACTTCCTTTGCCAGTGTTTGGCGATGTGGAATATCCTGAAGACATTCGCTTGAAATATCGCTTCCTCGATTTGCGCCGTGAGACATTGCACAAGAACATCATGACGCGCAGCAAAGTGGTTTCCCACTTGCGCAACAAAATGAATGATATTGGCTTTAGTGAATTTTCGACACCAATTTTAACTGCGTCATCGCCAGAGGGCGCGCGTGATTTTCTCGTGCCTTCGCGTATTCACGCAGGCAAGTTCTTCGCCCTGCCGCAAGCACCACAACAATAT
>JANPGD010000097.1:0-2151 GCA_031423845.1 Hyphomicrobiales bacterium
GTGGCAAGACGCTTAGGCATAATCCAGCCGAATGAACAACCAGAACGGTCTAAGCCCAAGTTAGTAAAGACCGACTAATTTATATATCTGTCATCCCGACGAAAGTCGGGACCCAGAAATTCACGCTCGGTGCTTGTTGTAAAGTCTGGGTCCCGACTTTCGTCGGGATGACAGATATATAAATTAGTCGGTCTTTACTAACTTGGGCTTAGACCGTTCTGGTTGTTCATTCGGCTGGATTATGCCTAAGCGTCTTGCCACTTCATGGTAGGCTTCGACGAGGCCTCCCATATCGCGGCGGAACCTGTCCTTGTCCATCTTGTCCAGCGTCTTTGTGTCCCACAAACGGCAGCTATCGGGGCTGATTTCGTCGGCCAGCACCACGCGCATCATTTCGTTTTCAAACAGGCGGCCGAATTCAATTTTGAAATCGACCAACTTGATGCCTATGCCCAAGAACAACCCCGTCAAGAAATCATTGATGCGGATGGCCATGTGCATCATGTCGTCAATTTCCATCGGCGTTGCCCAGCCGAAAGACGTGATGTGTTCTTCGCTCACCATCGGATCGCCTAGGGCGTCATTTTTGTAATAAAATTCGATGATAGAGCGCGGCAGAACGTGGCCTTCTTCAAGGCCAAGCTTCTTGGCCAATGAACCAGCGGCGACGTTGCGCACTACCACTTCCAGCGGAATGATTTCAACTTCACGCACCAATTGCTCACGCATATTGAGGCTGCGCATGAAATGAGTGGGAATGCCGATTTCGTTCAGGCGTGTGAACAAATATTCACTAATGCGCTGGTTCAGCACACCTTTGCCTTCGATCACGGCCTTTTTTTCCGCATTGAAGGCTGTGGCATCATCCTTAAAATGGACAATGACGGTGCCTGGCTCCGGACCCTCATAGAGAATCTTGGCCTTACCTTCATATATGCGGGTTCGCCTGCTGTTCATGGAGAGAATCCTCATCGACGCCCTAACTGTTCAACCTGTTTAGCACGGCGGCTCAATTCCCATAGTAGAACTTGCCCCGTGTGGATAATTTGGTGCTACATAGCGCGATATATTGCGCTGCACAATGTCTATATGGTGCGGGAAGTGTTGATTTGCCAGTGGCGCATGGCTATTTGAATGCATGGATTTTTGATTTGGAGTGAAGGCCTATGACTACATTTGATAAGCGCGAAGCTGGGTTTGAGAACAAGTTTGCCCATGATGAAGAGCTGCGGTTTAAAGCCACGGCGCGGCGCAACAAGCTTTTGGGTGCTTGGGCCGCTGAAAAGCTCGGGCTTTCCGGAGTTGCAGCTGAAGCTTATGCTAAAGATGTGGTCATGGCCGATTTTGAAGAAGCAGGCGATGAAGATGTGGTGCGCAAGCTGGTTTCGGACTTTGCTGCAAAGAAAGTTTCTGTCTCGGATTCAGAAATTCGTGTTGCAATGATTGAGTTGATGGCCACCGCGATTTCGCAAGTTCAGGCTGGCTAACACTATGAACCCATTGCGCGACAGGCTGCATGACGGAAAACCATTTTTGTTTTCATGGGTGACCATGCCGGGCGCGCATTTGGCGGGCCAGGTGGCACGTTTGCCGTTCGATGGTGTAACACTAGACATGCAACATGGGCTGATTGATTTTGCCGATGCTGCTTCGATGGTGGCCAGTGTTTCAGCAGTCGGCAAACCTGCAATCATCCGCGTGTTGTGGAATGACCCGGGTTTAGTGGGGCAGGCGTTGGATTGTGGCGCATCGGTTGTGATTGCTCCCATGGTGAACAGTGTGGCCCAAGCCCAAGCTTTGGTGAAGGCCGCGAAATATCCACCCGTAGGCCAACGCAGTTGGGGCGGTTATGCCATGGTGCAAGTGGCAAAAATGACGCCCGGCGAATATCTCAAAATGGCCAATTCAACCACGATGGTTTTTGCGATGGTTGAAACCCGCGAAGCTTTGGAACTGGTGGATGAGATTGCTGCGGTGCCGGGTTTAGATGGCTTGTTTGTAGGCCCAAGTGATTTATCCATCGCGCTTTCAAACGGCGCAGCGATTGATCGATTGAGTGCTGACACATTGGCAGCGATGAAAAAAGTGGCGGCGGCTTGTAAGAAAAATAATCTGGTTGCTGGTGCATTTGCTGGCACGCCGACGATTATG
>JANPGD010000098.1:0-13029 GCA_031423845.1 Hyphomicrobiales bacterium
GATCCGATGATCACACACATCCTGCCGCTTGAAAAAATCAATGATGCATTTGACTTGATGCACTCTGGAAAATCCATTCGCAGCGTGGTGGTGTTCTAAGGGCTCACATTGCTAAGCGCTGGCCGCCGATTGTATAACCTATACGATTCGGTGCGATCGCAAGGGCCACAATGACAAATTTGACTTTAGAATCGAAGCGCATTGCTTTTTTCTGGACGGGATTGCTCTTCATCGCTGTGGCAATTTTTTGTCTGCTGCACAGTGAAATTCTTTTAGGGGATCCTGATTTGTGGTGGCACATCGTCACCGGTCAAGGCATTTTGCAAACGTGGCACGTGCCTTTCACGGATACGTATTCATACACTTATACTGGACAAGCTTGGATCGCCAAAGAATGGCTATCACAAGTTTTTCTCGCGCTGGCTTTTAATGTCGCGGGATGGGTTGGTGTTTTAGTATTGGCCTCTTTGGCGGCTGCAACGGCCTTGGGTCTTTTGCACCGCGAGCTGAGCAGAAATCTAAATCCAATACTGGCCTTGCTTCTCGCGGTAATTGTTGCTGCAGCAATGATTCCGATCACCATTGCCCGTCCGCACATATTCACTTTTGCTCTGCTGGTTTTTTTCACAACGCGTGTGTTCCGCGCTGCTGAAGACAATCGCGCGCCCAGTTTTTGGCTTTTGGCATTGGTGACATTGTGGACCAATTTGCATGGGAGCTTCACCATTAGTTTTGCGGTTGCTGGGTTTGCATTTCTATATTTACTCGAAAGGCATGGCCTCAAAAACAAAGTAAATATCGGAAAATGGATTGTGTTTGGATTGCTTTGTCCGGTGGCGGCTCTGATCAATCCTTATGGATTGGAGCCATTTCTCGTCAACAAAACTCTGTTGACGGGCATTCAAGCCATGTCATTCATTGTCGAGTGGCAACCCTTCAATGCGCAGGAAAGTCTGTTCTTTGAATGCTTGGTGCTGCTGTCGCTGGGTCTCATCTGGGCAGCAAGTCCGCGTCTTGCTTATAGTAAAATTCTTTTTATGCTTTTCACGCTGCACATGATGCTGACGCATATCAGGTTCATTTATGTTTATTTTCTGCTCATCCCCATCATCGTGGCGCGTGAAGTGGCATTGCAAAACCCACGCTTATCAGCCGAAACCTATATGAACCAAGCGCGTGATAATGTGGAAAAATTCGTATCTCATTATAGCCGCCAAATTGTAGCAACACTAGCAGCCCTAGCGGCGACGTTGATTTTGGTGCCCTCAATCAAAACGACGTTTGTCCCACCACCAGATAGAAATGTGGTTGGAGCATTCGCCTATATTAAATCACACAATCTCAACGGTCCGGTTTTCAACGCCTATAATTTGGGTGGCCCACTCATTATGCAAGGTGTGAAAACCTATATTGATGGCCGCGCCGATCAAATTTTTCAGGGTGAGTTTTTCAAACAGTTTATTTCAACTGCCGAAGCGGGCGGTGAAAAAGCCATGGACAAAATCTTGGAAGACAACAAAGTGACATGGACAATATTTCCGCCCAAGGCTTACCAGAATACTTATCTTGCAACCTTACCCAATTGGAAAAAGACTTATTCGGATGATAACGCGGTGATCTATGAGCGTGTCAACTAAACCTCTGGAGTGTTGGTGCGGCCTAGGCTAGTGATCGCCCCAACATGGCTAATCTCCTTTTAAATCTAAAAGATATCCACCTCACCTTCGGCGGTAAACCTGTGCTCGATGGCGCGGAATTGATGCTGCATAATGATGATCGCATGTGCCTTGTGGGGCGCAATGGATCAGGCAAATCCACGTTGCTCAAAATTGCTGCGGGTCTTGTCGAAATTGATGATGGTACGCGCTGGGTGCAGCCCGGCACCACTATTCGTTACTTGCCACAAGAGCCAGATTTTGCGGGTTACAATACAGTGCTCGATTATGTGGAAGCTGGATTAGGCCCCACCGACAATCCTTATCGTTGCCGCCACTATTTGAATGAGCTTGGATTAACAGGAGAAGAAAATCCGGCCAATCTTTCCGGTGGTGAATCGCGCCGTGCTGCAATAGCGCGAACCTTGGCACCAGAGCCTGATATTTTACTGCTCGATGAGCCCACTAACCATTTGGATTTGCCTGCCATTGAATGGCTGGAAGCCGAACTCAAATCTCTGCGCTCGGCCTTCATCCTCATCAGCCATGATCGTCGATTTTTAGAGGCGCTTTCCAACCGCACGCTCTGGTTAGACCGTGGCGCCGCCAAGCGCATGAACCGAGGTTTTGCATTTTTTGAAGAATGGCGCGATCAGGTTTTAGAAGAAGAAGAAATTGAGCAACATAAGCTGGCCGCACGCATCGCCACTGAAGAACATTGGATGCGCTATGGTGTGACGGCCCGCCGCAAGCGCAATGTGCGTCGTGTCGGCCTGCTCTCCACATTGCGCGGCGAGCGTCGTGAATATGTGGGCAGCCAAGGCAATGTGAAACTGTCTGCGTCCAGTGGCGATCTTTCCGGCAAGCTGGTGGCCGAAGCCAAGAAAATGTCAAAGTCGTTTGGCGACCGCGAGATTGTTTCAGGATTGGACCTATTGTTATTGCGCGGCGATAGGCTGGGCATCGTCGGCCCCAATGGTGCTGGCAAAACTACGCTCATTAAAATGATCACCGGATTGCTAGAGCCAGACTCCGGTTCGATAAAACTCGGCACCAATTTGCAAGTTGTGGCTTTGGATCAAAGCCGTGCAAGTCTTGATCCCACCATGTTGCTTGCTGATGTGATCACCGCCGGTCGTGGCCAATCCGTCACCATCAATGGTGAGACCAAACATGTGGTGGGCTACATGCGTGATTTTCTGTTCAAGCCTGAACAAGCGCGCACGCCCGTTTCGGTTCTGTCCGGTGGAGAACGCGCTCGCCTCATTCTCGCCCGCGAACTCGCCAAGCCTTCCAACTTTCTCATCCTCGACGAACCCACCAACGATCTCGATTTAGAAACGCTTGATCTGCTGCAAGAAATGCTAGCCGATTATAAAGGCACAATCCTCTTGGTCAGCCATGATCGCGATTTCCTCGACCGCGTAGCCACCTCCATTCTGATGAATGAAGGCGACGGCAAGTGGCAAGAATATGCAGGCGGCTACACCGATATGTTAGCCCAGCGCGGAGCTGGGGTGGATGCCCGCAAGCTGAAAGAAGAGTTGCGCGAACGCATTGAAACCGTGGTTGCACCCGTTGTGGTGCAAGCCAAGCGCAAGCTCAGTTTCAAAGAAAAATACGCACTGGATAATTTGCCGACCAAAATTGATGCGTTAAAAACAGAATTACACAAGCTTGAGATTGTACTTTCAGACTCGAATCTCTTCACACGAGATCCAAAAACTTTCGAAAAGTCCAGCTTGCGCCACGCTGCTGCTGCGATTGAACTGGAAAAGGCTGAAGAACAATGGCTGGAGCTGGAAATGATGCGAGAAGAGTTCGAAACCCGCTAGATACAAAACCAGCTTTCAAACAGCGAGAGCGCGGTGTATTGATAAAAATGGACAAATTCCGGAGCCATATTTTGATTGAATCCTCTGCAACCCCTCTGCTTGATAGAATCCACGCGCCAGCCGATTTGCGTGAGATGACGTTTGAGGATTTAGCGCCGCTCGCCGCCGAATTGCGCTCCGATATGATCACGTCCGTTTCCAAAACCGGTGGCCATTTGGGCGCTGGGCTTGGCGTAGTCGAACTGACCGTGGCACTGCATTATGTCTTCAACACGCCCGATGACCGCTTGATTTGGGATGTTGGCCATCAAGCCTATCCGCACAAACTCCTTACCGGACGGCGCGAACGGTTCGGCACCTTGCGTCAAGAAGGTGGCATTTCAGGATTCACAAGGCGGGTCGAAAGTGAATATGATCCCTTCGGTGCTGCTCATTCATCGACATCGATATCTGCTGGCCTTGGCATGGCTGTGGCACGTGATCTTAAACATGAAACTCGTAATGTTATTTCGGTGATTGGCGACGGGGCTATGTCTGCCGGCATGGCTTTTGAAGCGCTCAATAATGCTGGCGCCCTCGATGCCCGCATGATTGTTATTCTCAATGACAATGATATGTCTATTGCTCCACCGTCTGGTGCTATGAGCGCTTATCTTGCAAGGCTGGCCACTGGAAAAACCTATGCCGATTTCCGCGATTTTGGAAAACGTATTACGTCTTATCTTGGCAAACGTGCCGACCGTGCCATCACCCGCGCCGTGGAACATGCACGGGGGTTTGTGACCGGCGGCACCATGTTTGAGGAATTGGGCTTCTATCACATTGGCCCGATCGACGGGCACGATTTCAACCATCTAGTGCCGGTGCTGCGCAATGTGCGCGATAATGCTAAAGGTCCTGTGCTCATCCATGTGGTCACCAAAAAAGGCAAGGGCTATGCCCCAGCCGAAGCCGCCGCAGACAAATATCATGGCGTTAACAAATTCAATGTGATCACGGGTGCCCAAGCCAAGGCCGCTTCCAACGCACCATCTTATACAAAAGTATTTGGCCAAAGTTTGGTTGAAGAAGCGAAGTTAGATGACCGCATTGTTGCTGTCACTGCGGCCATGCCCTCAGGCACAGGTCTTGATCTCTTTGGTGAAGCTTTTCCATCGCGGCTGTTTGACGTGGGCATTGCCGAGCAACACGCCGTCACATTCTGTGCTGGCCTCGCCACCGAAGGCATGAAACCTTTTGCAGCGATTTATTCCACCTTCCTGCAGCGTGCCTATGATCAAGTCGTACATGATGTAGCGATCCAAAAATTGCCCGTGCGCTTTCCCATTGATCGCGCTGGTTATGTGGGCGCTGATGGTCCAACCCATTGCGGCGCATTTGATGTGGGTTTCCTTTCGGCATTGCCAGGTTTCGTCGTGATGGCTGCGGCTGATGAAGCTGAACTAAAACACATGGTGCGCACGGCCGCTGAATATGATGAAGGCCCAATATCGTTTCGTTATCCGCGTGGCGACGGCGTGGGTGTGGATTTGCCGTCACGCGGCTCAATGCTGGAAATTGGCCGTGGCCGCATTGTTAAAGAAGGCACCAAGGTTGCACTGTTGTCATTCGGCACGCGCCTTGCTGACTGTCTTTTGGCTGCTCAAGAACTCGACGCATCAGGCCTCTCCACAACTGTGGCTGACGCTCGATTTGCCAAACCCTTAGATCAAGATATCATCCGCCGCCTTGCCCGTGACCACGAAATTTTGATCATTGTGGAAGAGGGCGCAAGCGGTGGCTTTGGCGCACAAGTGCTGCACTTCATGGCGAAAGATGGACTACTCGATCATGGTCTGAAAATAAGATCACTCACCTTGCCCGATGAGTTTACCGAGCAAGCCAAACCCGAAGTGATGTATGCGCGTGCTGGCCTTGATCATAAAGGCATTGTAGCATCCGCCATGGCCGCACTGGGAAACATTGCAGCCGTTAGATTAGACCGCGCCTAAAAGGAAAACAAAATGCGTATTGAAGCAATATCGATTGGCAAGAACCCACCCAAGGAAATTAACGTTATCGTTGAAGTGCCGGTGGGCGGCGAACCGATTAAATATGAGATGGATAAAGAAGCAGGCACTTTGGTGGTTGATCGTTTTCTTTATACTTCGATGCGCTACCCCGGAAATTATGGTTTCATTCCACACACGCTTTCTGGCGATGGTGATCCGGTGGACGTGCTCATTGCCAACCAACGCGGCATCGTGCCCGGCGCAGTGGTGGCGTGTCGCCCGGTGGGTGTCTTGAAGATGCAAGATGAAGCCGGTGGCGACGAAAAAATTATCGCTGTGCCTGTGCCTCGCCTTACAAGACGCTACGAAAATGTCCACAATTACCGTGACTTACCAGATATTACCATCCAACAAATTGAACATTTCTTTCAGCATTATAAAGATTTAGAACCCGGTAAATGGGTTAAAGTTCTGGGCTGGGGCAATGCCATTGAAGCCGAGCAAATGATTTTGGAAGGCATTGAGCGGGCCAAGGCAGCGAAGTAATCAGCGTTTAAGTTCCGCAAGTCCTCATAAACTCAAGCGTCTTCTCAAAACTTTCAACACCAGCTTGCGAGCCAAGTCCCGTTGCATTCAATGCAGACGTCGCTTGCGCAAAACGCACGCAGGTTTCAGCGTCGAAGCCTTTCACTAAGCCAACGGCAAAGCCTGCATCAAAAGCATCGCCGCAGCCACAAGTGCATTTCACATTCACATCAAAGGCGGGGATTGTAAACTTCGTGCCCTCACGGTCGTGATAATAGGCTCCGTCGCCTCCGAGCGTAAACACGCAAGCCCTAACACCCATATCCAAAAAGAACTTTGCTGCATCGCTCAAATCACTGAGCCCCGTGAGGGCGATGGCCTCCTCATTCGAGGGTATAAAATAATCCGTATACGGAAGAACTGCGGCAATGGCAGGCAAGTCCTTTGGCGAACTGGCAAACACATCAACCGTGGTCAGCGCACCGCCCGCTTTGGCCGCTTTCATCACCACAGCATTCTGGCCCTGGTCCATGGCATCCATAAAACCCACGCCACCAATGTGAAAAACTTTCGCATCCACCACACGCGGGATCAAGGAGTCATCGACGACGAAGTCTTTGGTGGCCCCTTTCATATGAAGGGCTGGGCGCGAGCCATCGGCTCTGGTCGCAACCATTGAGGATGAAGTTTTCCAGCCCGCATTGCGTTGCACGCCCCATGTATCCACACCGAAATGCTGCAAGCGCTGCATCACCCAATCGCCCATCAAATCGTCACCAACACCTGTGACCGCAAGAGTATTCAGCCCCATCTTGGCTGCAGCAATCGCTGCCGTACCGCCCGCGCCGGAAACCGCCAGCGTTAACTCATCAATAAAATTTGTGCCACCGCCCGCCGGAATTTCAGTGAAGGGCCAACCCAGACAATCAAAGGTGTAGAACCCCATGGATGTGTAGTCATAGCGCGGCATCAGTTTTCACACGCAGCGCGTCATCCTGCCTTTTGCGCAAGGTCACAATCTTCGCCGTAGCATCAATCGTGATATTATCGCTGGTCAGCAATTCGCCTTTTTTAATCGGCTTCGTCACCTTGCCATTTTCGATTAACCCGCACGGAACCGCATGGGCCTTCACGGCATCACCCACCGTCATAATCCAGGCGCGATAGGTGTATTCGCCGATTGAATCCAAGCGCTCACCCACGCTCAAATCCTTCTTAGCCACTGCACACACTTCTGAAGTGGGTATATCCAAAGGCTGCATATCGGCAATGCCGTAAAGCACAGCGCGCGCGCAAGATAGCGGCACTTCTAGCGAGGTAAGATGATAAGGCCGGAAGAAACGATAATAGGGGCCAGCGCCCAATTTCAAATCATGCATGCGTTCACGCACGCGCGGATGCGCCATTTCTGCGATCACAAACACGCCGGGGGCGACACCCTTGCCCACGCTGAAATCCACCACACCTTTGCGTGAAAGAATGCCGCCATCTTCTTTCGGGCACAGCACATGCTCAAGCTCGGCGAGCGTTGCAGCCGGGCCATGCATTCCGGCGATGTCTGGCACAAGGCCTGTTGCATTCGAGATCGCCGCCATTTCCACCATGGTCTTAGAGCCATCAACAAACTCCACCAACATGCGCACATTCATGTTGCGGCGTGTGGCTTCCTCTTGATACTCGTCAGGGGTTGCTGAAATATTCAGCGGATTATTTTTGCCCTTGCCCGCCGCCACAATGGGATAACCGAGAGCAGTGACAAAATTAATCAGCTCCATGCAACTCGACGGTTCATCACCAGCACCCAAAGTGTAAACCACACCCAGCCGTGCCGCCTCACGTTTCAAATAAGCGCCGATGGTAACATCAGCTTCCACATTCATCATCACCAGATGCTTGCCGTGTTCCATCGCCGTTAGACCAATTTCTGCGCCCACTGCTGGCCTGCCTGTGGCATCCACAATCACATCAATATGGTCGCTGGTGCAAACCAGTTGCGCATCTTCTGTAGCCACAGATTTTCCAGCTGCGATGGCGGCATCAAAATCCGACTTGGTATTGCTCGAATAAAAACTCGCTTCGTCGCGCCCGCCGATGGCATAAGCACCTTTGGCCTTTGCTGTTCGGGTTTCCGCAATTGCCGCAACCGTAATCCCCGTCATTTGGCCACACTGGGTCACAATGTCAGTACCCATTTCACCAGAGCCAATAAGGCCCACCCGAATGGGTCTCCCCAATTTTTCCATGCGTTTGGCCAGATCAGCCGAAAGGCCGTGGGTTGGGGTTTGAAACGTTGACATTCTGATTCCTAATTTGGATAGTGCTTTGCTGCATTGGCTTTGAACCGAATTCGAGGTTTTGGTCAAGCACCGGCAGTGCAGCGATCATTGCAATTGGCAGGCGAAGTTTGATAGTGTGCTGACCAAACGGAGAATCCCATGCTTAAACATCTTGATCCACTGCTTAACGCCGAAGTGCTGCACGCTTTGCGCTCCATGGGCCACGGCGATGATTTGATTATTTGTGATACAAATTTCCCTGCGGATTCTGTGGCCCGCGCCACGACTTATGGCAAGCTGTTGCGTATTGACTGCGATACAGCAGCACGAGCGGCCCGCGCAGTGCTCTCGCTGTTCCCGCTGGATAGTTTTGTTGATGCGCCAGCATCGCGCATGGAGTTCGGTAGCAATCCTTCTGAAATCCCCGCTGTGCAAGCCGAAGTGCAACAGGAAATTGATCGCGCTGAGGGCAAATCATGGCCCATGGGTGTGGTTGAACGTTTTGCTTTTTATGATCTCGCCAAGAAATCCTATTGCGTAATCCAAACCGGGGAGCGCCGTTTCTATGGCTGTTTCATTTTCAAGATGGGTGTTGTGCCCCCTGATGCAAAACTGGGATGAGCGACATGACTAAAAGTGGTGTTGCCATTCTTGGAATCTATGTGGCTGATCTTGCGTTCAGAGCAGCCCGCCAACCTGCAATGGGAGAGACGATTTTAGGCTCGGCATTTTCCATGGGCCCCGGTGGAAAAGGCTCCAATCAATCCGTCGCAGCAGCAAGGGCAGGGGCCGCTGTCACCTTCATCACCAAACTCGGCAAGGATAATTTTGGCGATGCGGCGCTTGCCATGTATGCCAAAGAGGGCATCACAGCACTGGCCCCGCAAGACCCGAATAACTCAACGGGGGCCGCCTATATTTTTCTCGAGGAAAAAACTGGCAGCAATGCCATCATCGTAGTGCCGGGTGCTGCAGGCACAATTGCAGTGGCCGATGTTGAAGCCGCAGGCGATGTGATCCGCAATGCCAAAGTATTTATGACCCAACTGGAACAGCCGATCCCTGCCGCGCTGCGCGCCTTGGAAATTGCCAAGCAAGCTGGAACCATCACAATCTTCAATCCTGCACCCGCAGCGGCACTGGACGATTCAATTTACAAATTCTGTGATTATGTAACGCCCAATGAATCCGAAGCCTCCATGCTCACGGGCGTTGCAGTGACCGATATCGAATCGGCCCGCAAAGCCGCTGATGTTCTGTTGGACAAAGGTGTGGGAACTGTATTGATCACTTTAGGCAGTCAAGGCTCGCTCCTCCACAATCGCTCCACTTCAATTCACATTCCTATCTATAGCGCTGGCAAAGTGGTGGACACCACAGGTGCTGGCGACGCCCTGAATGGTGGATTTGCCGCAGCACTCTCAAGAGGAGAAGACCCCGTAACGGCGGCCCACTTCGGCAGCGCAGTGGCTGGAATATCAGTAACTAGAGCAGGCACAGCTCCATCAATGCCGCATCTGGAAGAGGTGTTGGCACTTATCAAGAAATCAACAGGACCGCAAAATTAGCTTGTCAACTCCACTCTCGGTTCCTATGTCAACTCAACCGTATCGATAGAAAGGTCCTATCCCTCGTGCTTGAACACATTTTTGAACCCGCAGCACTCATAGCATTTTTTAAGGTGGTTATGATTGATTTGGTGCTGGCTGGCGACAATGCAATTGTGATCGGCATGGCTGCAGCGGGCTTGCCCAAAGAAATGCGCAACAAGGCCATTCTGGTGGGCATTGGTGCGGCTACAGTGTTGCGTATTTTGTTTGCCACAGTTGCTGTGCAGCTTTTACAATTTGTGGGCTTAGTTCTTGTCGGCGGATTCTTGTTGTTGTGGGTCTGCTGGAAAATGTGGCGCGAATTGCGTGAAGGCGGCCACGGCGATGACAATGCCTTGGAAGCAGTGACCGATCAGGATATTAATGCTGATGGTTCCGTCTCCGGAAAGTCTGGAAAAACTTTTAAGCAGGCCGCCTGGCAAATTCTCGTCGCTGATATTTCAATGTCATTGGATAATGTGCTTGCTGTGGCTGGCGCTGCCCGTGATCACCCCTATGTATTGATTTTCGGTCTCATTTTGTCCATCGCCTTAATGGGGCTTGCTGCAAGTTTCATTGCAAAGCTTCTGAACAACAACCGTTGGATAGCTTATGTGGGCTTGGCCATTATCGTCTATGTCTCCTTAGACATGATTTATCGTGGCGGTTTAGAAGTGTGGCCACACATGATTGGGATGATCGGCTAAGCCGCGACCCAAAATTTGCGTTGAACAGGTAGACAGAATATGACCAACCCCATTATTGCCGAAATCACCCGCGGCCCTATCGTCGAAAGCCAGCATACAGGAGCCTATGTGGTGACTGATGTAGACGGTCGCATTGTGGTGAGCGGTGGCGATATTCAACGGCTCATTTATCCGCGCTCGGCCTTCAAAGCGTTTCAATGCCTGCCTGTCGTTGAAAGCGGAGCGGCAGATCGCTTTGGTTTAAACGACGAAGAAATTGCGCTGTGCTGCGCCTCCCATAATGGTGAGGCCGAGCATGTGCGTGTGGCTCGTTCTATTTTGCACAAGATTGGCGTGTCTGAAACCTGTTATGAATGTGGGGCTCACTGGCCCGGCCACCGCGCATCGGTCTATGACTTGGTGCGCGCCGGCGAAGACGCAAAAGCCGTGCATAATAATTGCTCCGGCAAACATGCTGGCATGTTGGCATTGGCCAAGCATTTGGGTGTTGACGCCAAAGACTATGTGAAACCAGAACATGCCGTGCAGCAAGCCATTGCCAAAGCCATTGCAGATATTTGCGCCGTGGATATTGCGGCGGCACCGCGTGGCGTAGATGGTTGTTCAGTTCCGACTTGGGCCATGCCTCTCAAAAATATGGCGCTGGGCTTTGCACGGTTGTCGCAAAAAGCAGCGGGTCAACGCATCATCGCGGCAGCGCGGACCCATCCTTTTATGATTGCAGGCAGTGGAAAATTCGACACTGATATTATGACGGCAGTGCCACGTGTTTTTATGAAATATGGAGCCGAGGGCGTTTATTGCGGCACAATTTCCCATGCAGGCCTTGGTTTTGCCGTGAAATGTGATGATGGGGCCTCGCGCGCCGTTGAAGTTGCGGCCGCCGGCGTGCTGCTTAAACTTGATGTGTGGACGGCTGATGAGACTGAAAAGTTAAAATCATTCCAGCACGAAACCATGAGCAATTGGCGCAAGATCGAAGTGGGTGAAATTCACGCTAGCCTGTGACGACATTATTATTGATCGTGGCGTTGGCGGGTGCGGCGGCACCTGTAACACTCAAATCACTTGTCGTTGCATCCATGTAGTCCATACCCTGAATGGCTGCGAGACTGGCACCCTCAATCATGTTGCCAAGAATCAAAACATTGCCCGCACCTTCCGAGGTTGAGAATGAAATGCCGCGCTGGCAATTGCGAATGATGTTGCCTTGCGCAGTTAAATTCCGACAATATTTCCCCCAACCCAGATTGATAGCGTAAGACTCAATATCCTCCAGCACATTGTTGCTCACTAAGGTATCAGCATCGGCATAGATGCCATGACCGGGACCAGCATTCACCGTTGTCCCTTGCTTGGCGTTACGCACAATATTTCCAGTGACCAGCGCCAACCTGCCGCCTTGATCGAAATTCGTAATAGAAATTCCAAAGGCCACATCGTCCAAAACATTATTGGCCACCACAGCCCCTTGATAGGCAAACTCAACATAAATTGCCGTCTCTCCGGCGCGAGAAATGGAGTTACCCAGAATTTGACAATTGCTTGCCGAGTTATAACGAATGGCAGAAAATGCTGTATCTGAAATGCGGTTATTGGACGTGATCACATTGCCCGCCAAAAACACATTGATGCCGTTGCCATAGGGGCCATTGCCGCCCGCATTGGCTTTAATGTGCGACACGCGATTATTCAAAATCTGCGTGCCGTCTTCTCCAGCCTCGCTGCGCAAAACCAAAATGCCACTGTTGCCAATGTGAGAGACATCATTTCCAGAAATTTCAAGCCCGCGCGAGTCCATTGCTATAACGGCAGTATCACCAAGATTGGAAAAACTGTTACCCACAATGCGCCCACCGCTGCGCTCCAACCGAAGGCCTGTGAGACCCGAATTTGAAAACGTACAATTCTCAAAAACCATTCGCGGCACATCCTTAACTAAGATGAGAGCTGTATCAGCGGCGCTAGACTCTAGGCCTTTAAAAGATACACCGCATATGTGCACCGTTGCGGCATTCTCGATCACCAAAACGGAATCTGCATCTGTGTTTTGAATGATAGTGGCTCCAGCTACACCTTCAATTTGAAGAGGCCCAGCAATGCGAAGTCCTGTTGTGGAAAAACTTCCAGCAGGCAGACGCAACACACCACCCTCTTGAATCGCTTTATCAATTTCTGCTTGTAAATTATTGATTTTACTAACTTTAGCTAGCGCTAAGCCGGGCGCTCCTCCAGCAAGCAGTGACGCAGCAGACAACAGTGATCGACGCGCAACATTCATATTGGCACACTCCTGCAGTCCGATATGCAATTTTGCAGCCGTGAATTATTTGCTCTTCACTAATTTCATCGACCGCGGTCCAGCCGCTTGGATCAAAGACTTAAAGTCGCTCATTGAAGTTCCTGCAGCCAAAATGCAATCGTCCTTTTTGAATGCCACGATCGTTGCAG